>SLNX01000033.1 GCA_007132825.1 Bacteroidales bacterium
GTCATCCCGATCTCTGAAGCACGGGCAAGACGCCCTTCATGCCAGAAAGCATTGTACTCCCTTTGCATTCGGGCCAAAAGCTGAGTTTCGCTGATGTTCCAGAAAACTTCATACGTGTTCGGAATGAACAGCAGCTTGATGTCTGGTGTGTCAAGTCCACTATCTACTATGGCGGTTGAATCGGTGAGTGCTTCATAAATGGTGGTTTCATCCAGCTCAATCTGAATGGCAATGCTGGCAGCCAGCTCCTCAACCGTTCTGATGTTTGTGATTGTTAGTCGTACCGGAGCTTGTTCTCCAGAGCGGAGCAGATTTACGAGAGCGTTGTTTGACATCCCTTCAATAAGCAGATAGCGGCCAGGCATTACACGGTTCGGATAGTTTTTTCTTTGGGCTACACGGTCAAAGGTATTGAGATTTGAAACAATTGTGTCATTTTTCAGCATCTTTTTGACTTGTTGATAGCTGCTTCCGGTAGGGATGTAAAAATAGGTGGTTTGTTGAACGTTTGAGGCAAACACTGTGAAGTATATAAAAATAACCCCAGTGATGCCCAGAGCTGCCATCAAAACAAAAAACCAGATGAGAATCCGTTTTATCACCGTATTATTTCGCATTTTCGTTTTGCTGATCAAAAACCAATTGTAAAAAGTGTTCATCAAGCCACTTCCTTTCATGCAGGCGCCACGACTTTCTGGTACCGGTGACTTCAAATCCCTTGCTTTGAAAAAGTTTCATACTATGGGCATTGCCAACCCCAACCCCGCAGTGAAGCTGCTTAAGGTTAAGGACTTTTTTCGCATATTGGATAAGCAAATCCAGTGCTTCGGTTCCATAGCCCTTGTTACGGTATTCTTTTCCGATAATGATCCCAACGGCAGCACGTTTATGGTGTGGATCAAAATCAAAAAGATCAATGATGCCAATTTGCTGCCGGCTGCTGTTAGCGATCACAAGCCGTAACTGTTTGTCATCATAAATTTTGTTTGCAGCATTTAAAATGTACTGCTCCAGGAAAAAACGGGAATGGGGATTCAGGTTATTGCTCGTATGCCAGTGCTCTGAATCGTTTTCCCATTGGTACAACACATCCAGGTCATCAATCTCGATGGGTCTTAAAATTACCCTCTGGCCCTCAAGGAATTTCATAGATAATGGGTTTAAATTTTAATATTTCCCGAAAACACCAGCTCTGCAGCTCCCCTGAGCCTGATGTTCCGGAATTTTTTGTTTGATTCTGATATAAAGGATACCAGTAGACTACCCCCTTCAGTTTGCACGGTTATTGCATCCTGTTGTTTATGCCCCGCAAGGATGTTACAGGTCAGTGCAACTGCTGTTACTCCCGTTCCGCAGGATAACGTTTCCTGCTCTACGCCGCGCTCATAAGTACGCACGGCGATTGTGTCCCGGTTGATGATCTGTGCGAAATTCACATTCACCCCTTTTTCTGCCCATTTTGGAGAATGGCGTATCTTACGACCAAGTTCTGTTACATCAAGGGATGCAATATTCTCGTGAATGATCACCAAATGGGGTGATCCCGTATCAATAAAAAATGTGTTTTCTGAAAGGTTCACAGGGTAATCTGTATCGTTCAAATCAACCATGACGTCGAAATTTCCGTTATGGGATTTGATCACCTCAGCATGGTGTATGCCGTCCACAGCGGCAAATTTGACCGAATTGCTTTTGATGGCATTTATTTGATGTGCAAAGGCGACGATGCATCGGCTTCCGTTTCCGCAAAAGCTCCCCTCGTTTCCGTCTGAATTAAAATAAACCATTCTAAAGTCGTGATCCGGGGCGTTTTCAAGCAGAATCAAACCGTCGGCACCGATGCCAAAATGACGGTTGCATAACTTTTCTATCAGCAGCCTCAGACTCCCTTGCGGAATTGTGAACTGCCCCGACCGGTTGTCGATCAGGATAAAATCGTTACCGGTTCCATGGTATTTATGAAATTTCAAAATCACAAACCAAAGATACACGACAATTTTTAAAATGAGCCAGGATAAACGAAAATGGTTAAATCTGTTTAAAATTATTTTTGTTTTATTAAGATAATTTTATGATTCCGGGGCATACTTATTGGTAAATAAGGGTATGGATGGAAATACTGACAAACTGGCAATTGGCCTTGTCAAGTTTCTGAACAAAACTGCCAATTTATTGTTTTTAAACTGAAAAAAGCGTGCTATGAAAAAGATATTTGTATTGTTTTTTACTGCCATTTTGGGTGGATTGGTTGCCTTGGGCATCAATGTCTATTTTTTCCCACAAACTATTGAGCCTTTTGTTTCCCATACAATACCACACACAGGGGAGCGTGCACCCGCACATTTTACCAGTCAGCGAACGCCGTCGATGGCTACCTTGCCCGATTTTACGGTTGTTGCCGGTAATACAGTAAATGCGGTCGTACATATCCGCGCCGAATTTGAAAGACGTGGTGGCATGCAGGAAGACTTTTTTGGGCAGGGTGACATATTTGACTTTTTCTTTGGCCCGAGAAACAGGAGACCTGCACCTGAACGCAGGCCTGTGGTCGGAGCCGGAAGTGGTGTCATCATCAGTGAGGATGGTTATATACTTACAAACAACCATGTAATAGACAATGCCACTCTCATAGAGGTGACGCTGAACGATAGCCGCGTATATGTAGCTTATTTGGTGGGCAGTGATCCTACTACAGATCTTGCATTGCTAAAGATTGAGGAGGAGGGTTTGCCCTATCTCGTATTTGGAGACTCTGATGAGCTTTTGGTAGGTGAATGGGTTCTGGCCATTGGAAACCCTTTTAACCTTGCATCCACAGTTACTGCGGGAATCGTGAGTGCCAAAGGGAGAAACATCAACATTTTAACTGAAGAGATGGCCATCGAGTCTTTTATACAGACTGATGCTGCGGTGAATCGCGGAAACAGCGGTGGCGCCCTTGTAAACACGCATGGTGAGCTGATTGGGATCAATACGGCCATAGCTTCAACAACCGGTACGTTTACGGGTTATTCTTTTGCAGTCCCATCAAACATCGCGCTCAAGGTGATGGAAGATCTTCTTGAATATGGTGAAGTACAGCGTGCAAAGTTGGGTGTTGTAATTTCTCCTATGACTGGTCGCAGAGCTGATGAGATCGGTGCAGGTGTGAATCAAGGGGCTTTCGTTGAAGATGTTGAGAAGAACAGTGCTGCTGATCAGGCAGGCATCCGTGAAGGGGATATAATTGTCGGTATAGATGGCAACAGGGTACGCAACCCCTCAGAGCTTATTGAAAATGTTGCAAGGAAACGACCAGGAGATCAGATCACGGTAAGGTATTACCGTAATGGTCGTGAACGGGAAACCGTTGCCACACTTAAAAACATCTTTGGCGAAATAGCCACTGTAACACCCGAGTCGCGTGGTGTGAACGAGAAGCTTGGCGCACGTTTTGAAGCCCTGGATGAAAGCGAGTTGACAGCATTAAACATTGAGCATGGTGTTCGGGTCGAATCACTTTCCAGGGGTGCTTTAAGCAATGCCGGCATTCGGAGGGGATTTGTAATTACACATATAGACAACGAGCCTGTAAGCACACCGCAAGATATTACAAATACCCTGAAAGGCAGAAGCGGAGGTGTATTGGTAGAGGGGGTTTATCCTGGTGGACGCAGAGCCTATTATGGTGTAGGAATTAATTAAACAAAAAAGCAATAAAATTGTTATTTGTACGTCCCTAACTTCGTAAGGGCTTGTACGTTTAGAAAAAAAATTGTACCTTTGGGGGCTTTTTGCGGGCGTAGATCGTTACCGCAATATCCCCTTTTATCAAAACTTTTATAAATATATGCGACAATTAAAGATATCAAAATCTATAACCAATCGCGATACCGCGTCTTTGGATAAGTATTTGCAGGAGATCGGCAAAGTACCGTTGATATCAGCTGAGGAGGAGGTTCAGCTGGCTCAGCGGATCAAGCAAGGTGATCAGGTTGCCCTCGAGAAGCTTACCAAGGCGAATCTTCGATTTGTAGTTTCTGTTGCCAAGCAATATCAGAACCAGGGACTGAGCCTGCCCGATTTGATCAATGAGGGAAATCTGGGACTGATTAAGGCAGCGAAGCGATTTGACGAAACAAGGGGATTTAAGTTTATTTCTTATGCTGTTTGGTGGATTCGGCAGTCGATTTTACAGGCGCTCGCTGAGCAGTCGCGCATCGTACGTCTGCCACTCAACCAGGTAGGGTCTCTCAATAAGATCAAAAAAGAGGCTTCCCGGCTCGAACAGCAATATGAAAGGCCTCCTTCAGCGGAAGAGCTTGCTGATGCATTGGATGTGCACGAAGACAAGATCACAGAATCTTTCCGTATCAGCACCCATCATGTTTCGGTAGATGCACCCCTTGTACAGGGAGAGGATGCAAGCCTGCTTGACGTTTATGTAAATCAGGATTCTCCGAACGCTGATTCAAGCCTCATCCATGAATCGCTCGCCAGGGAGATACAGCGCTCACTTGCCACGCTCACCGAAAAGGAAAGAGATGTGATCAATCTTTATTTTGGCATAGGGATGAACCACGGTCTTACGCTTGATGAGATCGGTGCCAAATTTGACCTGACCCGTGAACGTGTTCGCCAGATTAAGGAAAAAGCGATACGCAGACTAAAACATACATCAAGAAGTAAGCTGTTAAAGGCTTACCTTGGTCAGTAATATCTGATAAAGCATTATTGATAAAAGGCATCGAGAGATGCCTTTTTTGTTTATTTTTACATACAAATAATGATAACCTCAAAATCTGAACACATGGGAATAAGGAAAACTTTTTTTGGTTTATTATTACTGGTCATAATTGGTACTCATTTCCCGTTGTCTGCCAGGGATATAAAGGTACAGGTTGCTGTTACGGCTGATGTGCATGCACGATTGTTCCCTTATAATTTCATTGAGAATAAACCGGCACGCACATCCATGGCAAACATCCACTACATGACCGAAATCATCAGGGCCAGGGAATCCAGTAATTTAATATTGCTTGACAACGGAGATCTATTGCAGGGTACCCCGGCTGCCTGGTATGCCAACTTTGTGCAGGAAACTGATAAGAACCTTTTCAGCAGAGTGATGAATTTCATGAAGTTTGATGCCGCTACCATTGGCAACCATGATATTGAAACAGGTCCGGAAGTGTACAACCGGATTAAAGAGGAATTTAATTTTCCCTGGCTGGGTGCCAACGTTCTGGATGTGGAGACCGGCGAGCCTTACTTTCAGCCTTATGTGATCATTAAGAGGGATTTCATGCGTATTGCCGTTCTTGGTCTCACAACCACTGGTGTTCCCAATTGGCTGCCACCACATCTTTGGGAAGGACTTGCTTTTCAGGATATGGTAGAAGCAGCAAGATACTGGGTTGAATATATCCGGGAAAATGAAAAGCCTGATGCGTTGATAGGTTTGTTTCACAGTGGTTTAGGGCCGCTGGACGCTGAACCGGAAGACCACCCGCTCGAAAATGCTTCGGGTTATATAGCCAAACATGTTCCTGGTTTTGACGTTATTTTTAGTTCGCACGACCATCGCCGGCGCATTCAAACCGTCGTAAACACAGAAGGGAAAAACGTACTTGTAATAGGTCCCGGCCATTTTGCAGAGCATCTGGCTATCGCCGAGCTGACCTTTAACCGCACTGGCCGGAGGCAATACGAACTCAAGGGTGTTCGTGCTGATATGCTGGATGCCGCTGAAGTGGTGCCCAGCCACACGTTCATTCGCAAATTTGAGAAGGATGTGGATGAAATTATCAAATTTTCAAATCAGAAGGTAAGTTACCTTAAAGAGCCCATGCAATCAATGGAAGCATTGTTTGGAAGTGCCGCCTTTGCCGACATGGTGCACGATATACAGCTAAGTATCACCGATGCGGATGTTTCTTTTACCGCCCCTCTTGCTTTTGATGCAACCATTCAGGCAGGTCCGCTTCGCATGAGGGACTTTTTTAAGCTCTATGAGTATGAAAACTATCTCTACGTAATGGAGTTGAGCGGCCAGGAGATCAAAGATCACCTGGAGTATTCTTATGGCTTATGGTTTAATGAAATGCAGTCGAAAGAAGACCACTTGCTGAACCTTCATCGTGATCAATTGGGACGGGTTCCGGCTGACAGAAGGGGCAGAAGCGCACTGCGCCATGCCGCTTATAATTTTGACTCCGCCGCCGGGATCAATTATATAGTTGATGTTTCAAAATCTGTTGGTGATCGGGTAAAGATTTTAAACTTTGAAGATGGGCGCGATTTTTCCTACGATAATATTTATAAAGTCGCTATCAATTCATATCGCGGAAGTGGTGGTGGTGGCCATCTTACACAAGGGGCTGGAATCCCGCATGAGGAGCTAAACCGGCGCATTGTTTTCTCAACAGAAACAGACCTCAGAAAGGCGATGATTGATTATTTTCGTGAGATCGAATCTTATCAGCCAGCGAAACGTGGTAATTGGCATGTTGTTCCTGAGGATTGGGCTGCAGCAGGGCGAGAAAAAGACTTACCTTATCTTAAATAACCGGTGCGAAGGATCACAAATCCTCGCGCAAGCGGAAAAACTTCCTGTAAAACTGACCTTCACGCATAACGGTCATACTTATCGGATATCCCTCCCTGAGGCTAATGAGGTCCAGAATGTATTCCATGTCCAGTTCGTGCTTTCGCAAATGGTTGATATGGATGATTTGGTCACCGGGTAAAATACCCGCCTCGTAAGCTGCAGAACCTGGTCTTACATAATGAATCATGAATTGATCCAGGTGATCGCCTTTAGCCAGAATCTCAATGCCACTGAGCCCTGAATTGAAGGGCTTGGAGAAATTCCTGCCCGGCCGCAAAACAATCTGTTCCGAAGGGTAATCAATAATAATATTGAATCTGTTAATAATGGCACCACCAATCAATCCCTCCCACTCAATTTCCTGATCATTTAAAACCAAAAACTCAGCATCAGGGTAGAAAACAAGTGGCTCCTTAATTTGCGCATCTCCAATGATGAATTTATCAATTCTGCCAATCTCTCCCATCAGGTTGCCGCCGATCCCCTTTCCAAGGAAACCGCTGATCGTTTTGTCTGACATGGACATGTAACTCCTGTTTAGGTATATAGGATGACTTGCACCCAGATCAAGCAGCAGGTTGGTGGTTAATGTATCACCGCTATGACCCACCAGTGCTACCTCTACATAAGGCTTGCCATTTACCAGCTGCATTGGAACCACATGACTCTTGCGCCGGATCCTGTAGTCCGGCTCCCTGTATACCCGCATCCGCTCATTTGCATAATTGATTTCGACAGCAAAATCCTTAAAAAAGTCATATCCAATAATGCCATAAACAGGAAAGCCAAAGACTTCGGAAAAATTCAATATATCTTCAGGGATCACGATCAGGTTCATGTTTTCCCCACGTATGCCAGGCAACCTGATGTCCACATCAGTTGACAGCACCGCCTCAACGATCCCTTCTCCCCCCAAGCCATATATGTATATGAATTCTGTGAAGTCAAGCCCAAGCATATTTGCAAGCATGGGTTCTGTAAGAATGGTTGTTCTAACCCCCGTATCCAGAATAAAATAAAACGGCCCGTGCTCCTGGATGTATACAGGTACTACCGCCAGGTTGTTCCGTACCTCTATCGGCATCATTACACTACGCCTGTTTCTTTCAAATTGAAAACCGGACACCCCTTCATTTGCAGAAAGGCCCGGGAAAGAGAAAATGTATAAAATAATAGCTAGTAAGTAACGCATAGGTTTGTTTTCTGAACCAATTGCATCATTATAACATCAATAATTTGGCCAAAGTTTAATCGCAGAACAAATATTTGAACATATGCTATAAAAATAAATATTAAAGGTTGATTAAATGCTCTTAAATGTAATAAAATAGTTTTTTGAGGAAAGGCAAAGTGTTTGATCCCGCACAAAATTTTCTCAATATAGAACACTATGTATTCCGAATCAGGTGTTTGTTGATTTTATTGACAATGCCGGGCCCTTCATAGATAAAGCCTGTATAAACCTGAACAAGGCTGGCACCCGCTTCAAGGGCTTTTAATGCATCTTCAGGAGTAAAGATCCCTCCTACACCGATGATCGGAACCCTGCCTCTTGATTTTTTATGAATGTATTCGATGCTATTTATCGTTTTGTTCTGTAATGGTTTGCCACTAAGGCCACCCTGACCGATTTTTTCTATTTTGGCCTGATCAGAGACCAGTCCGGTCCGCTGCGAGGATGTGTTGGTGGCAACTATGCCATCAATTTTTGTTTCCTGCACAATACTTAGTACATCATCCAGTTGTGGTTCATTCAGGTCAGGAGAAATTTTAAGCAATACCGGTTTTTGAGCTGGTTTCGAGAAATTGATCTTCTGGATCGCTTTCAACAGCTCCAACATATTTTCTTTGTCCTGCAGACCACTGAGCCCTTTGATGTTCGGACAACTTACATTGATCACAAAATAATCGACCAGGTCAAACAGCACTTCAAAGCAGTGACAGTAGTCGTGAATGGCTTTTTCGTTTGGGGTAGCAGTATTTTTCCCAATATTGCCACCAATAATCACTTTTGGATGCTTCTTTTTCAGGTTTTTTGCAAAAGCTTCAACCCCTTCATTGTTGAAGCCCATTCGGTTTATCAGTGCTTTGTCTTTGGGAAGTCTGAATAGCCGGGGTTGGGGATTTCCATTTTGCCCGACGGGGGTAACAGTTCCGATCTCCACAAAGCCAAAACCAAAGTTGGCAAGTGTATTGTAGAGCCTGGCATGTTTGTCGAAACCGGCAGCGACCCCCACCGGGTTTGGGAATCGGAGGCCAAACAGATCGCGTTTTAGGGCTGGGTTATTGACCTTGTATAGCTTTTGGGTAACAGCAGATGCAAATGGGATACGGAAAAAGTTTATCAAAAATATGGAGACCATCCGGTGAATAAACTCCGGTGGGAATAGGAATAAGAGCGGACGCAGGAATCTCCTGTACATGCTAATTGACCCTTATTTCACAACTATTTCTCTTCGTCGTTTTTGTCTTTCCCGGCTTTTTTCTCTTCATTTACCTCCTGGTCATCTGTCTCTTTATCTTGTGGATTCTGATCTTCCTCGCTTTCAGGCTTGCTGATCAACTCCTTTTCAAGAAGTAGGTTATACCAGTTAAAGACCTTTTTAACGTCCGAAAAGTTTACACGTTCCTTATCGTATTCAGGCAACACCTCTTCAAACCTGGCCATGGCCGCCGACTGCTCTTTCTTTGATACACTTACCGGCTGCCCCTCTTCGTGTTCATAAAGCTTCCAGATAACATCTTTGAGTGGCATTTCACCATCAGCCGTATAGATGTTAATATCTTCCAGGATACTTGAACGGTCGGTGGCGAAAACAGGGATCTTGCGTCCGTCGGCCAGTGATTCGGCAACAAACCCGTTGCGGGTCTCTGCTATGATTCGGAAAAGCCCGCTTTTCCCTGCAATTGTTAAGATTTTACTTAAATCCATATCTTTTTTTATTGTTTCAGAACTGTTTTATTGAACAATAAGTCTATGTGTAGCTGTTTGAGAACCGTTTGATAACCTGATAAAATAGATCCCGGCAGGAATGCTTCCGGCATCAAATACTTCCAGGATCTCACCGTGAGATGAGGCAATGTTGCGGTGTTCTATCAATCTGCCGTGCATGTCTACAATCATCAGTTCAATGCCATTTGGTTGTGGTTCGATAGAAACGGTGAACAGGTCTTGCGCCGGGTTGGGGTAAACCATGTAGCGGATTGACTCTTCCATATCCTGAAGCCCGGTTAAATCATCAAAAACTGCGGTAAGGATTGTATTTTCCTGCAGATCCAGAAGCATGAAAGATGATTCATGGTGCTCAATACCATTGATCAGCCAGTATGCGTGTGACCAACCATCCTGATCAACAGCAGTAACAGGCACTTCACTGTCGTAGGCATATAAATAAGAACCTGGTTCAGGATCGGTGGTGCCACCCCCTTTCGTTTCAATGATTAACAGATAAGAACCCTCTTCGTTGACCAATATGAAATTTTCTTTTAATAAATAACCACCGTCATAGCTAACCATAATATCTTTTCCTCCAAAACTGCTGTATTGCACTTGGTGAGGGCCGGTTCCGGTTGCTTCAGCAGGTTCAGCATCCGCTCCAAATATCCAGGTTACATCACCAGGATCACTGCAATACTCCAGGTTAAAGGTTACAGTTTCACCGACCACAACAGAAGTCTGGTCTGCATTAAAACCGGATATACCTCCGAGGGCTGTGTAGGTGTAATAACCTTCGGGTGCAACGAATGGCCTGTTGATGGTTTTGCCGTTGTTATTGGTGGCACTGATATAATAGAAAACCTCAGTTTCGCAGGATTGTACAGGGATATGTGCATAAAAGGTGTCATTTTCAAGTACCATATCCAGACTGTTAAATCCGGCATCGGGATCAATGGTCCAGAACACCTCTGCCTTGTCAATTCCTGA
>SLNX01000030.1 GCA_007132825.1 Bacteroidales bacterium
CTTGAACAAACTCCCGAAATCCCCGACAACTGCCAATGGGCCATATTTCTGAGAAACCATGATGAGCTAACCCTTGAAATGGTATCTGACGAGGAACGGGATTATATGTACAGGGCTTTTGCACTGGAACCGAGAAAGCGGGTTAATGTAGGCATCAGAAGACGGCTGTTTCCACTGCTGGGCGGTGATACCCGAAGCATTGAATTGCTGAACATCCTGTTGTTGTCGATGCCCGGAACCCCAATCATTTATTATGGTGATGAGATTGGGATGGGTGATAATTATTACCTGGGAGATCGTGATGGCGTGCGTACACCCATGCAATGGTCGCCAGATAAAAACGCGGGATTCTCCGCGGCAGACCCACAGAGGCTTTTCCTCCCCGTGATCATTGATCATTATTATCATTACACGACAGTAAATGTTGAAAACCAGGAGAAAAACCCATCCAGCTTTTTATGGTGGCAAAGACGTGTGGTAGCCAAACGTAGACAGTATAAAGCATTTGGCAGGGGTACCATTCAGTTTGTAAATACCAACAATCCGAAGATCCTTGCTTTTGTTCGCTCTTTTGAAGAGGAAAACATCCTGGTTGTTGTAAACCTGAGCAGGTATTCGCAACACGTTGAACTGGATTTGTCTCAATGGGCAGGAACCATTCCTGTTGAAGCATTCAGCAGAAACCGTTTTCCGGCTGTCACTGAAGATCCATGGTCCTTTTCCATGCAGTTCAAAAACTACTTCTGGTTCGAACTTCAAAAAACAGAGAAAGAGGATACCGCTGCTTCCGGTTTGTTAACCGAACCAATCAGGATCAGGGAAACAGAATGGAAAAAAATGGAGATGGCGCTGCAGATGGAGATCAAAGAACGGTTGTACAGGTATCTCGTTCATTTGAAGTGGTTCAGAGGGGATGTGCGCAAGTTAAGAAATGTAAATATCATTGATGTGATACCTGTTTCGGATAAAAAACTTACCCCTTTCCTGTTTCTCGTACAGCTCGATATCATTGACAGCACCAACGACATCTACCTGATGCCGTTAACGATTGCTTTGAATACGAAGGCATCGGAGGTCGCTTCAAAATATCCGCAAGCTGTCATTTCATCGATTCAGTTGAATGGAGAGGAGGGCATCATTTATGATGGCGCAGCTGATCGTTCGCTGAATGAAGCCCTTTTTGACCTGATCCGTCGCCGTGCCAAGCTAAAAGGACTGCACGGCAGTGTGGAGGGCAAATCGGGGAATAAATTAAGAAAGGCATTGCAGGAGAACCGATCCCTGTTGCCCAAAATGGTTGCTTCTAAGCATACCAACAGCGCTATTGTTTATGGGGACCAGTTTTTCTTTAAGATATACAGAACACCACAAGAGGGGGAAAATCCCGATGTGGAGATGATGAAGCAGCTGAAACGGAAAACCAATTATACCAATATACCACGCTATCTTGGAAGGCTGGATTATAAAAACCCTTATCTTGAAGATACTTCCCTTGCGCTGTTGATGGAGCTGATCCCCAATGTGGGCAGGGCCTGGGATATGACCCAGACATCGATAGAAACCTTTTTCGACAAAGTATTGTCAGACAAAGAGGAGATGCTTGAGACCGGTCATATGGATGAGATTGACCTTGATGAACTGATTGGCCCGTTCTTCCTTGACATGGTTGAGGTCCTTGCCAAACGAACCGCTGAATTGCATATTTCGCTGGCATCCATAACGAATCTGCCGGAGTTTAAACCTGAAGCCTTCACATTGTTATATCAGAAATCGCTGTACCAGGCTTTCCGGACATACGTCAAAAAATCTTTCAGGACCATCAAGGCGCAGGAGGATAACATACCTGACAATCATAAGGACTTTCTTGATGCAACACTTAACCAGGCAGACGTTTTTCTCGAAGGGGTCAGGCGCTTGCTTGAGTCAGGAAAGATCGAAGCCCTAAAGTGTAGGATACACGGAAACTTTAAACTGGATAAAGTGCTTTTTACCGGTAAGGATTTTATAATTTTCAACTTTGAAGGCGAGTTGGAACGCAGTTTCAGTGCCCGAAGGATCAAGCAGAGCCCGCTAAAGGACGTCGCATCTATGCTTTCCTCTTTCCATTATGCCATTAATAAAGGATATGAACAGCGGAAAGAGTTTGTTCCGGTTGACAATATGTTTCTGAGACCGTTACTTGATGAGTGGTACAGGAATGTCTCGGATGTTTTTATTGACAAATATACAGAAACAATTGCAGGAAATGCCATCATCCCTTCTGACAGGGATCAGGTGAACAAAATGATCAACATGTACCTGCTTGAAAAGTCGGTCCAGGAACTGAAATACTTTACCGGCAATGAACCTGAATCAGTTCAGATTCCCTTAAAAATGCTTAAAAAGATTTTGGTCCTGATGCACTGATCTCTCTGAGATCCATTGTTTACCAACGATTTTGCATTCTTTGGGCAGGTTGCCGCTTTCCTGCTTTACCTGATTTTTTGTATATTTAAGGCATGGAAGATAAAGGAAAACCTAAAAAACCGATAATTGATGCCCTGATCTTTGACCTCGACGGGGTTGTTACCCAAACAAGAAAGCTACACAAAAAGGCCTGGAAGCAATTATTTGACCAGTTTTTTGCTTCTTC
>SLNX01000169.1 GCA_007132825.1 Bacteroidales bacterium
CGAAATGTTGGTAAAACAACCTTTGTTTGCAAATTATTAAAGCATTTCAAAGATCATCGCATCATCACTGTTAAAGTATCTCCCCATTGGCACGAGGTCAAACAGGGAAACATTCTTATCCACGATCCCGGTTCTCTGATGCTGGTCAGGGAAAACGTAACTGACAGTTACAAGGACACTTCCAGGATGCTGCGCTGTGGAGCTCACAAAGTTTTTTACTTGCAACATACTTCGGATGAAGCTTTGCTAAAGGGTTTTCATTACCTGATGGACACAGCTGACAGTGAATTTCCAATGATTTTTGAAACAGCGGTTTTGGGTAAATATATCAAGCCCGGATTGCATTTCCGGATCACAGCAATAAAAACAGAACCTTCGCGAAAGAGATTGCTGAATGTTCCAATTGACCAACTCATTACTTTTGATGGCAATGATTTTGACCTTTCCCCTAACTCTATAGGTCTTTATAATAACTGCTGGAAATTGAAAAGGTGAGAAAATATTTGCTGTATATCAATGCAAAACGCCCGTCAATTGGTAAACTGACGGGCGTTTTTGGGTCTTTTCAGACCATCTTCAATCTACAAGGATGATCTATGACAGTTTTACATTAGCTGCATTCATACCTTTTCTACCTTCTTGCAATTCAAAGGTAACTTCGTCGCCTTCGCGCACCTGGTCAACAAGACCTGTTGCGTGTACGAAGAATTCTTCATCTGTTTCGTGATCCTTGATAAATCCAAATCCTTTAAGTTCGTTGAAGAACTTTACTGTTCCAGTTTTCATAAAAATGTAATAAATAATGATTAAATAATTGAACTGACATGCGCGTGGTTGATGAGAAGCAAAAATTATGGAAATAATGTTGTTTCGGAAATCAAAGGTGCGGAGATCAATTCTGTTTGTTTAAATTCGGCACAAAGATATTAAAAAAAACAAAATAAAAACCATAAAACAACAAAAAAAGCAAATATTTTGAGGAAATTTATAAAAAATGGTCAAGTTGGCCCGATATGGCAGCACCAATTGCAGTGCAGTAAGCTGCATGTTTGGGTGCATGGAAGTGCACATTATACAATTTTGAAAGCTCCTGAAAGGTTTTTTTTGCCTGAGGGATATTGACAAGTTTCCCGGATAACACAATATCTGTATCATTTTCAGTCCTTGCCGCAAAGATGGCCATCATACCTACCACCTGAAAAACCATGTTCAGTATCCCTTTTGAGATATCATTTTTGGAGGCCTCGTCCTTCATCTTTCCAAAATTTGATGCCGTGATGTTACCAGGGAGATTACCGATCTCCACATAAGAGATGTCTCCAATGCTCAGGTCAACATGATTGAGATCACCCTTGGCTGCAGATTCAACAATGTTGTCAAAATTGTTTAAACTCGTCATCAACCTGGAAAGACCGGCAATCGTGCCGCCACCAACCCCCGTTCCTCCAAGATGTTTAATGCATCTTCCGTGTGCTTTTACAAAAGCCGTGCCCGTACCCATGCTTACGATGATCGCTTTTTTTAATCCTGAGAGAAACAAACCACCGTAACCCACCGCTTTGAATTCATCTGTTTTTTCAATTTTCAAACCAAGCAGGTTGTCGTCGAGGAAAGAAGCGCCCACACCGGTTACTTTAACCGAATCCACATCACTAAGCAGCAGCTTGTTAACATTAAGAAACTTGCCCATTGCTCCTGATGCCGACGCTATGGCATCGTTTGCTTCTACGGTAAGGGGTTGAATAATTCGTCCTTTGCGGATTCCAACAATTTTTGTTGTGCTGCCTCCAATGTCTATACCGATTGTCATACCTTATTCGTTAATGCTTTTCGCCAGCAGGTCAGCAATGTGTATGGTTTTGAGTTTAATTTTGTTTTTATTGATGTATGCTTCCAAGTGCATAAGGCAGGATGCTTCCGTTGATACAATGTATTCAGCTCCGGTTTCAAGCGCATTATTAACCTTTAGTTGTGCCATGGCCGTTGAAATGGCCTCATGTTTGATTGAAAAGGTGCCACCAAAGCCGCAACACTCCTCATTTCCATTCATCTCAGCGATATGCAGCCCTTTTACTTTCCTCAATAATCTACGGGGCTGATCCTCAAGACCATATTCGCGCAAAGCAGAACATGCATCATGAATCGTTACCTTCGCTTCGAACGTTCCACCAAGTTCTTCAACGCCAAGCACGTTTACAACAAAATCGGTAAACTCAAATAGCTTGCGCGAAAGGTAGTTGTTTTCATTATGCAATGCAGAATTGTAAAACATCTCGGTGTAATAATTCTTCACCATGCCAATACATGATGCCGATGGTCCAACCACCAGTTCATAATTACTGAAATCCTTAATAAACTTTTCTCCAAGATGTTTGGCTTCATCCTGAAACCCTGCATTAAAAGCTACCTGACCGCAACAGGTTTGCTCCGGGTTGTACTCAAAGTTCATTCTGCTCCGGCTTAACTCGGCAGCTTTCTCTAAAACCTTGAGCATGCTGAAACCTGTGCCGGGATAAAGCTGGTCAATGAAGCAGGGTATGAATAAACCGGTTGCCATCTCTTTTTCTTTTGATCATTATGATTTGAAAAGCATTAACCAAATAAACGTTGTCTCATTATTTCAAACAACAC
>SLNX01000063.1 GCA_007132825.1 Bacteroidales bacterium
AACATGGTGCTCTTTGCCACCAATCTGGAAAGCAAAAAATATGGCACAAAAGGGATCATTAAAGTCAGCAATAAGTTTTTTAAAGCGGAAGAGCTGAACAAGATCGCCCTGGTAGCACCGCACGCCTCCATCATTGAGATCAGGGACTTCCAGGTGGTAAGCAAAACTGTTGTTGAAACACCAGATTACATCAAGGGGATTGTGAAATGCTTCAATCCGAATTGTATCACGAACATTGAGCAGATAATCGCCAAATTCACCGTGGTGGAAAAAGAGGAGATCCGCTTGAAATGTCACTATTGCGAAAAAATCACGACAAAGAACACCCTTGAGTTCAGATAACCCCCTTCACCTCCATCATTTACAGGCATTTTGAAAAAAATGCCTAAATTTACAGGCTATTGTTGGGATGGGGGTTTGCTTTCTTTTTGCCTTCATAAGGAACAAATCCGTTTGGGTCTGTATGTTTTGGCATTCAGTCCCAAATAACATATCTGTCTGATTTATAAAACTTATAAAATAATTATGATTCTGAACTTTAGATTTCTGTTTCTTTTTGTGCTGATCCCTGCTTTCAGCCTTAATGCACAGGTTGCATTTGATTTTTCGGATGATGCAGTCATATCAAGACTCACGGAAGATATTTACACACTGGCCGCTGACGAGATGGAGGGACGAGAAGCAGGAACGGAGGGGGAAAGAAAAGCCGCAGCATTTATTAAGGAACGGATGCAGGAGGCGGGACTTGAACCGCTATTTGACGGATCTTTCTACCAGGAGTTTCCATTTCCGGGCGATTGGGTTTGGGGCATGAACAACACCCTGTCAATGAATGATCAAGAATTTGAACATGGTGTGGATTATTATGTCCTTCCCGGTTCAGCGAGTGGCACCTGGACAGCCTCAGTGGTGGATGTGGGTTTTGGGCTCTCCAACCTTGAGGAAATCGAAGGTTTTGAGGATTATTGTGATTATGAAGGTTTTGATGATCTTGATGGAAAGATTTTCATGATGGAGTTTTTTATGCCTGAAGCACTGGACACCCTGGCAGACCGAGGTTTGTTCCGGCTCATATTTCAGAAGATTCGTCTTGCCGAGGAAAAAGGAGCTGCCGGCATTGTGTTTGTCAATACCCGCTCAACACGCGATGACCCTCCCGTTGACTTGCGAATCTCCCGTCGTGTGTTTGACATGCCGGTTATTTTTGCAGGCGAAGAGATCGCGTCACTAATCAGGCAGGAAGAAACAGACCAGATTCACATACAAACCGATCTTTACCGGGAAGACAATACCGGTATCAATGTGGCCGGCTACCTCAACAACCAGGCGTTGCACACGGTGGTGATCGGAGCCCATTACGACCACATCGGTTATGGCGGGCGCGGTTCCAGGAGTCCTGATGTTCATGCAATTCATCCGGGTGCCGACGACAATGCCAGCGGAACGGCAGGCATTCTTGAAAAAGCCAGGTTCCTCTCAGCAACCGGACTGGCCACAAATTACAATTACATCTTTATCGCTTTTTCCGCTGAAGAAAAAGGTCTGGTGGGCAGTCGCTATTTTACCGATAGTGATGCCTATGACATTGGCCGGATCAACTATATGTTTAATCTGGATATGATCGGGCGGATGGAGGACAATAATCTTAGTCTAATCGGAACCGGTTCATCCCCCGCCTGGGAAGCGCTAATCGAAGCAAACACACCGGAACATTTGAATATCCGTAAAAGTCCGGGTGGTAGAGGCGGGTCTGATCATACATCATTTTACGTGAAGGATATTCCCGTATTATTCTTTTTTACCGGGATTCATGAAGATTATCACCGTCCCGAAGACACTGCAGACAGGATTAATTTTGAAGGCGCCCGTGAAATCATTGCATTTGGGACAGAAATGGTACTTGCGCTCGACAACATGGAAAGGCTTGCGTTTACCCAATCCTCCGCTCCTGCTCCGGAGCGGAGTCGTGAAGACATGGTAACACTGGGATTGATGCCCGACCATGCTTTTGACGGTGAGGGGCTTCGCGTACTTGCTGTTTCTGACGACAGGCCGGCAAAGAGGGCAGGTATCCAAAACGGAGACATAATCATCCGGATCAACGACATTCAAATCCTTGAGATACATACGTATATGGAGGCTCTTGGCAATATCAGGACAAATCAAACCATCACAGTTGTTGTGCAGAGGGATGATGAGGAGATTGAAATTGAGGTTCAGGTATAAGGTATTGACCATTAGACAAATAAAGAATTGGTTATGCAAAACACCAGGGTTGCCGTTATCGGATCAGGAAGCTGGGCCACCGCCATTGTGAAGATCATTCTGAACAATGTGGGCAAGGTATCCTGGTGGGTGCGTGAAGAAGACATAGCCAATCACCTGCGCAAATACCGGCATAACCCACACTACCTGAGCTCGGTAAAGTTTGACACCCGCCGCCTGTCGGTATCCCACAACATCAATGATGTGCTCCGTGAAGCTGAGATTCTGGTTTTTTGCATTCCCGCCGCTTTCCTGCACCAGGGTTTACAAACCCTCGATCCATCATTGCTTCAGGACAAAACCATTGTGAGTGCCATCAAAGGGATTGTACCTGAAACCAATGAGATCATTGCCGACTATTTCCA
>SLNX01000071.1 GCA_007132825.1 Bacteroidales bacterium
AGGTAATCTGCAGCCTTCATTATATCACGGAATGGGAGTTCAGAATGGTTGCCGTGAATGCTGATCACGAAATCCTGGCCAAAGCTGGTTGAGCCATGGAAGTTTGGCATTGCAACGATGTAGCCGGGAGCTGCAAACAGCTGGCTGTTCCATCGGAAATGAAATGAGTCTCCGAAAATGCCGTGTGGACCACCGTGGATCATCATCACAAGAGGGTATTCTTTGTCAGGATCGTAATCGGGCGGGTAGTTGATGAACATCTGAACGTCAGCATCATTTGCACCCTTGTATGTAACATTTTCAATTTCACCCCACTTGACGCCATTCACAATGTCATCATTGAAGTCTGTGAGTTTCTCCAAGTCGCCACGCCGCAGGTCAAGCCTGTAGATTTCAGGAGGCGCACTAAGGTTGTGATGGTTAAACACAATGTGACGTCCGCCCGCTAATGCAGCACCGTTGTTTGTCCCTCCACGGAACACTTCCGATTGGGGTCCGCCATCTGATGAAATGCTGAATATGGATTTCATTGCCCGGTCTTCTGCATGAAAATATATGGTGCGACCGTTCTCCGACCAGAACCATTGTTCTGTGCTAAGGTCAATGTCGTCAGTCAGTGTCCGGATGCTGCCATCCTGGGTGTCATACAATGCCATTACCGCCTTGTCGGCATAAAAATGGTAGATGCTTTGCCTGCCATACAAAATATACCGGCCGTCCGGACTGTAAACCGGATTCATGTCGTTGGCCGGATTGTCTTCTGTGATATTGACCAGCGCACCACTTCCGTCGGTGGGCACAAGGAAGATCGCGTGATTTGTCCGTTCAAAGGGGGGATGGGTTGAGTTTTTACTCACGGCAATGGTCGACCCGTCGGGAGAAATGTCGTAAGACACGCCACCCATCAAACCAAAAAAGTTTCCACCATCGGGCATCAGGTCAACAATCTCTTTGTTGTTTAAGTCAATGGTAAACAACCTCGAAACATAATCATCGGTAAGCCAGCGGTCCCAGAAACGGTACATGTTGTTTTCGGTTACCTTGGCTGTAACTTTGCTGTTGCTTTTGGCCTCCCGTATTTCACGAAGCTTTTCCCAGTCACCATCATATTCCGGAAGGATGTTTGCTGCAAAGGCAATCCGGTTGCCATCCGGAAACCAATTTAAACCATATACTCCCACGGGAAGATCGGTGATCTTTCGTGCTTCACCGCCGGACATGTCAAGAATGTGTATCTGACCCGGCCCTCCGTGCCTGCGCGATACAAAAGCAATTCTCTGGCCATCCGGACTCCAGGCAGGGCCTGAATCGGAACCGCTAAAGGTGATCTGTCGGAGATCTCCTGTTTGGTTATTCAATAGGAAAAGGTTGCTTTCACCGGTGCTTTCCTCAATGTCATAGTCAGTTACACCAAAAACCGACCAGTTTCCATCGGGCGACACCACGGGATTCCCCGGACGTTTCATTTCCCACATGCTATGTGGGTCAAAGGGTGTGAGATCTTGTGCTTGCAGGATAAAGAAACCCAAAAATAAAATGGGAAAAAAGACAATTGTTCGTTTCATTGTTTAAAAGATTAATTGGTTGTTGGATGATTCGTTGGGGTGAAAAATGTTTGGCTGTGTAATTAATGGTTGATTCGTAGAGCGAAATATATTTCGCCCCTACGTTAATTGGTTGATTGGGTTTAGGAGATGATTTTTAAAATGATTTTCCCCCTGACCCTTTCGGTTTCGATCATTTTGTGTGCTTCGGCACCCTGTTGCAAAGAGAAGGTTTTTTCGACATAGGCCCGCACAATACCTTTATTCATCATGTCGGCAATTAGGGTTAGATCGGTGCCGGAGGGCTTTGCCATGATGGCGGTTGCATTTTTCTTCCTTAAGAAGTTAAATGTCTTTTGGAGCATAATGCCCGGACCGGGAATGGTTGATATGTAAATGCCTCCATTTTCAATAATTTTCTTGCACTTCCCGAATGAGCTTTTTGCAACGGCATCAAAAACCTTATGATATTTCTGGTCGCTTGCTGTAAAATCATCCGTTGAATAATCGATCACTTCATCAGCGCCGAGCTCCTGCACAAACTCCAGGTTTCGCGCACTGCAAACAGCAGTAACATGGGCACCCCAAGCTTTGGCAATCTGAACGGCGTAGCTGCCCACACCACCTGAGGCACCGTTGATCAGCACCTTTTGATCTGGCTTGATCTCACCCCCTTTGCGAAGTCCCTGCAAGGCAGTAAGCGCTGCCAGCGGCGTTGCCGCTGCATCCTCCATGCTGATCACCTCCGGAATGTGACAGAGCCAGTCCTCTTTTACCACCACAAATTCAGCATAAGCCCCACCCTTAAAGTCGAGCATCGCAAACACCCTGTCACCTGGCTTGTATACCGAATTATTATCTGCTTGCTCCACTACACCAGCCACATCACCTCCCAGGATTTTGGGGAATTTGTTGCCAGTAAGCCACTTGATCGAACCATTCCGAATCTTATAGTCAACAGGGTTCACCCCTGCCGCGTGCACACGGACCAAAACCTCTCCGCGACCGGGTTTTGGTAATGCTGTTTCAATGACCTTTAATTGTTCAGGTCCGCCATATTTCAATATTGCTAATGCTTTCATAT
>SLNX01000242.1 GCA_007132825.1 Bacteroidales bacterium
AACCAAGGTCTCCCGTATGCAGCCACCCGTTCCGAATGGCCTCTGCAGTGGCTTCCTCATTATCCCAGTAGCCCGGCATCACATTTTCACCGCGCACCACGATCTCCCCTTGTTCGCCAATGGGTTTTTCCTGTCCATCTTCCCCACAAATCTTCAGGTCGAGCCGGGGCACCACCTTACCAGAAGATCCCAGTTTATGAAAAGCGGGTGTGTTGGAGCTAATGATGGGTGCTGCTTCCGTGAGTCCATAACCCTGATACATAGGAATGCCGAGTGCATAGAAAAAACGCTGGAGTTCAATGTCGAGCAAGGCACCGCCACCAACAAAAAACTCCAGGCGTCCGCCAAAGCCGTTTTTGACCTTCTTAAATAAAATGGTATTAAAAAAGCTGTACAATGGCTGAAGAAGTTCACGGTGGCCTCCACCCTTATTGTGTCCCTCCCGATTATAGGCATAAGCGATCCTTAACCCGAGCCGGAACAACCACCAGGCAACCAACCCTTTGGATTTCACCCCTTTTTCGATGTTGTTGCGAAAGTTTTTTGCCAGGGCGGGTACACTCAAGAGGAAATGCGGCTTTACCTCATTGATACAAACCGGAATGTTCCTGAGCGTTTCGTTCAGTGTTTTACCTACCTTCAGCGATGCCAGACTGGCACCGTTTCTAATGAGGGCATATATTCCAACCGTATGTGCAAATGAGTGGTCCCAGGGGAGAATATGAAGTGATGTGTAATGGGCCGGCACATCAAATATCAGGGATGCTTGTTCCACGTTGTGGAGGTAGTTCTGGTGCGACAGGATAATCCCTTTGGGGTCTGCGGTTGTGCCCGAGGTATAGCAAATGTTGGCATAATCCTCTGGAACGAGTGAATCCTTAATTTTTTCCAGCAATCCATTCAGGTACTCCTTCTTCTTATCTCCTTGTTTACGCAGATCTCCCATGAAAAGAACCCTTTTCCCATGGGCTTCTGCCTTTTGCAGAAATTGTTCTTTAACAGGATCAAGTAATATAATAAACTCAAGCTCTGGCAATGAATCGACAAGACCAAAGACTTTATGCTGATGGTTCCCGGATACGATCACCCCTTTACATCCCGCATGGCGCAGGCGAAACAGCAAATCGGCAGGCTCTTCGATCTTAACAGAAAGGGGAACAGACACGGCACCACAGAAAAGGATGGCAAGCTCACCAATCACCCAGTCATTTCGTCCTTCGGAGATCAATGCAACCCTATCGCCCTTTTCCAAACCAATGCTCAGCAACCCACGGGATGATCTCTTCACTTGCCGGTCGCAGACAGCATAGGTCATACCCTCATATTGATCGGACTTTTTCTCCCAAAGCAAAACATTGTCCGCAAATTTTAATACACTTGACTCAAATAAATGAGGCAGGCTCTTGTAATTCATAGCAACGATTTAAAAGTTTATAGCCATCTGCACAAGAATAATCATTACTTTTTTAGTAAAAAATTACTCGCAAAAAGACTAAATTTGCGCTTCAAAACTAACGATATTTTTAATCTCTGCCGCATTAATATGTTTCAACCTGTACTGTTTTCCATCATTAAAAAGTACCAGAAGCAGCTGTTTTTATCGGATCTTACTGCTGGTCTGATCGTTGGAGTTGTGGCATTGCCTTTGGCCATTGCCTTTTCGATTGCTTCAGGGGTGCCGCCGGAAACAGGTTTAATCACAGCAGTTGTAATTGGTTTCATGGTCTCTTTTTTTGGTGGGAGCAGGGTACAGATCGGTGGACCTTCTGGAGCTTTGATCGTGGTGATCTTCGGGATCATGCAGCAATTTGGGTTTGAGGGTGTGGTGATTGCCTCCATCATGGCGGGTCTGATGCTGATTATTATGGGACTGCTGCGAGCCGGGACTATCATACAGTTTATGCCTTATCCTATAGTAGTTGGATTCACCAGCGGTATCGCTTTGATGATCTTTACAGGACAGATTCAGGATTTTTTGGGTATTGATGTGCCTGGAGCCCCTTCAGAACCGGTTGGCAAATGGGCTTTCTATTATCAGAACATTTCGGAGGTTGGCCTTACAGCCACCTTAATTGGGATAACTACCCTGCTTATCACTTTGTTTTGGCATAATATATATAGAAAAATTCCCGGATCACTTGTCGGAATTGTAACTGCCACACTGCTCACATTATTCTTCGGCCTGGAGATTGAAACCATAGGCAGTCGCTTCGGAGCCTTTTCGGCATCTTTTCAGCTCGCTGGCTTTTCAAATATATCCATTGACCTTTTGCAACAATTATTTGTTCCGGCTTTCACACTGGCGATGCTCATCTCCATTGAATCGTTGCTTTCTGCGATAGTTGCTGATGGTGCAACAGGTTACAGGCATCGTCCGAACACCGAACTCATGGCCCAGGGAATTGCCAATATTTGTGCGCCGCTGGTAGGGGGAATGGCAGGTTCGGGTGCGCTTGCCAAAACCATGACAAACATCAGAAACGGGGGTAAAACACCGGTTGCGGGGATCATTCACGCAATCGTGATTCTGTTTTTTATGCTGTTTTTGGGAAAACTGGCCATGTACATTCCGCTAACAGCGCTCGCTGCCGTACTGATCGTTGTGGCCTACAACATGAGTGAATGGCG
>SLNX01000152.1 GCA_007132825.1 Bacteroidales bacterium
AAAAACACCACGGTGTCCTGAACTTTATTGCGCCGCAGTCTTGTTTTCGGCTCCAGATATTCTGATAGGATGCGAAGTTCGCGAGCTGCAGGCGAGTTCATGAACTTTGGATCGTTATAGGCTTTGCTTTTTTTTGTATTTTTCATCTTTATTGATTTAAATGGTTTAATGTGAGATGCGCTATAGAAACAATAACAAAACGTATGAACAGAGTACAAACCGCGTCAATATCCGGCAGCTTGTCCATCTTTTCTGGCCTCAGATGCACCATAATAAACTTTGTTAACCGGATCCCACCTGATGGCTTGATATCCGCCAAACGGACCGTTTGCCCATTGAATCCGATGGCCCTTCTCTAGCAATGCCCTGATGGTTTCATAAGGTATGCCTGATTCAAGGTTTACGATACCCCCATCAGTCATTTTTTGACCTGTTGGTTCGGATGAGCCGTAATGATGTATTCTGGGTGCATCGCCTGCTTCTTGTAAGTTCATCTTAAAGTCAATCATGTTAATTACGATCTGAGCATGCCCTTGAGGCTGCATGCCACCACCCATTACCCCAAAGCTCATATAAGGTTCGTTGTCTTTTGTTATAAAACCCGGAATTATGGTGTGAAATGGTCTTTTACCTGGCTCATAGGTGTTAAAACGTTCGGGCTGCAATGTAAAGCCCTCTCCTCTGTTTTGCAAAACAAAACCTAGTCCGGGTGGGGTCATACCACTACCCATTCCTCTGTAGTTGCTCTGGATGAGTGAAACCATATTCCCATTTTTGTCAGCTACTGTCAGATATATTGTATTTGGTGTTTCCGGAATACCATGATCAATAACCCTGCTTGCCCGGGTTGGGTCAATCAGCTGACGACGTTCTTCTGCATAATCCTTTGAGATAAGTTGTGAAACAGGTATGGGAGAAAAGTCGGGATCCGCATAATAATATGCCCTGTCTTCAAAGGCCAGCTTTTTAGCTTCAATAAAGGTATGGATGTATTCAGGACTGCCAAAGCCCATAGAGGCAACATCAAATCCTTCCATAATATTCAATATCTGCAAAACGGCAATTCCCTGTCCGTTCGGAGGAAGTTGCCAAACATCGTAGCCTCTGTAATTGGTAGAAACAGGCTCCACCCAGGTACTGGTATGTTCAGCAAGATCATCAAAACTTAAAAATCCTCCATTTTCCCTGATATAGCTATCAATGATCCGCGCGATGTCACCTTTGTAAAATGCATCCCGACCTTCCCTGGCTATGATTTCATATGTGCTGGCAAGATAAGGATTGCTAAATATTTCTCCCTTGACCGGCATCTGACCATCAGGCATAAATGTTTCTTTAAAATTAGGAAACCCGGCGAGAATCGGAGCTGATCGCTGAAGGTAATACGCGATCAGCTCCGTAACAGGAAAACCCTCACGTGCATAATCTATTGATGGTTGAAGAATTTCTTTCATTGACAACACACCAAATCGATTGTGCATTTCAAACCATCCATCAACCGTACCTGGGACACTCACTGAAAGTGCACCCCGTTGCGGTATCATTACGTAGTCATTGTCGAGAAAATAATTGATCTCAAGATTTTTTGGAGAACGGCCGCTGGCGTTCAGTCCAAGCAACTCCTTGTTATCGGCATCCCAAATAATGGCAAAGAGGTCCCCACCAATCCCACATCCGGTGGGTTCCATGAGTCCGAGCGCAGCATTGGCCGCAATTGCCGCATCAACAGCACTCCCCCCTTTCTGTAAGATCATTATTGCGATTTGAGTGGCTAAAGGGTGACTGGTGGCTGCCATTCCGTTTTGTGCAATCACCTCCGATCGGGTTGCGAAGTTATGTCCGGTTACTCTGTCTTGTGCTAATCCATCAGCTGCAGCAAAAACTGTTGTTATTAGTAATAAGATATTGATTCGCATAAGATAAATTTAAGATTCATATTTTGAGAATTATCTGAGTTTCAACTTAGCTTTGTAAACCTACATCTTTTTTATGGATTTTACAAGTCGGCAATGTGGGGCAGGAATCAAGGTGTTCATTTAACAATCAAACGAGAAAAGAGCATAAAAAACCGGGCCCCGAAACCGGGACCCGGAAAACCAAAACATATGAAAGGAGTTTGCGTATATAGATGAATTTAATGGCCTTGTTTGATGCTGTCTATCTGTTTTTGACAGACTGGAACACTACCTGAAGGTCAAATGGCAAAGGCTCTTCCTCTTCCGGCTTGATCATTTGTGTCAGATCAAATACCCTGCTTGCATCTGCTGAGCGAATACGCTCAAATTCTGCCCTGGTGTCAAAGGGAACCTCTTCGGCAGCTTCAACCATTACGGGCATGCTCAACGTACGTCCCAAAGCATCCCTGAAGGTGATTGTGCGTTCTTTTGATCCTGCAAAAATTCCTGTGCTGCTGATGATGATAATGGCTGCTGTGATAATCATTCTTGTTTTCATGACTCAGAGGGTTTAATGTTTTGATTTTTGTTTTTGATTATTTACTTAGTGGATATCCAATGTCGTGCCAAAGTTTTTAAAATACAGATAAACAATTATATATGAATTATTGGGCAAGAAGAGAAAAACAAAATGTGTCCGCTGATGAACATTATGTATACGCTGGCGGACACG
>SLNX01000112.1 GCA_007132825.1 Bacteroidales bacterium
CTGCTTGTTCCGATGGTGGCACATTCGGAAGCAGGCATTTTTCACCGGCTGTTTATTGATATTGGCGATGAGCAATCGCTGGAAAATGACTTGAGCACCTATAGCAGCCATCTTCTGAATATGAAACACTTCATCAGCCATTGCGATGAAAGGTCGCTGTTTCTGATCGATGAATTCGGTGCCGGCACCGAACCACGAATCGGTGGCGCCATTGCGGAGTCTATCCTGGAAAAGCTTCACGAGCAAAAGGCCTTTGGAGTCGTTACCACGCATTATGCCAACCTCAAGCTGATGGCAGGAAAATTCAAAGGCATTGTGAATGGTTCCATGCTTTTTGACACCAAAAACATCAAACCCCTTTTCAAGTTGAAAACCGGCACACCCGGAAGCAGTTTTGCTTTTGAGATCGCCAGATCGATCGGATTACCCACCGCCATTTTGGATAAAGCTTCTGAGAAAGCCGGAGCTCAGGATCTTGACTTCGACATCCAGCTTCAGGACCTCGAGGTCAGGAAAGCGGAACTGGATGAAAAGGAACAAACCCTTCGCAATGCCGATGATTTTCTTGCTGAGATCATCGACAGGTACGAACGCATGAACAAGGACCTGGAGGCACGTAAGAGTGAAATCATCATAAAGGCCAGACAGGAAGCCAGGGAGATTCTGTCAGGTACCAACAAGATGATTGAAAACACCATTCGAACGATCAAAGAGTCACAAGCCGAAAAGGGTAAGACGCGAGAGGCGCGTAAAGAACTTGAGGAGTACGTCCAAAAGCAGGAGGAGGAGATGAAAGATATCACTCCCTTTCTTCCCCAAAAAAGAAAAACTGAAAAAAAGAAAAAGGAGATCATATCGAGACCCGTTACAGAGGATTCACCCATGCATGTTGGTGATATGGTTCGGGTAAAAGGTCAGGAAACCGTGGGTGAGCTGACTGAAATATCAGGTAAGAAGGCGGTGATCAGTTACGGAAGCATCACTGTAAAGACAAGCCTCTCGTCACTGGAAAAGATCAAAAAAAGCAGCATAAAGCAAGGCATCCGGCGTTCATCAGGTACAAAACGTATGTTTGACATTAACGAAAAGGCTGCGGCTTTCAGTCCTGACATAGATTTGAGAGGAGCACGGGCTGATGAAGCCTTGAAAAAACTGCAGCGGCATTTGGATGATGCTTACCTGCTTGGTGTTCCACAAATACGGATTCTACATGGGAAAGGGGATGGCATTTTGCGGCCGGCCATTCGGGAGTTTTTAAAGGAGGTTCCCCACGTAAACCGCTACAGGGATGAGCATCCTGACCGGGGTGGGGCGGGAATTACCATTGTTGACTTTTCAGGCTGACAGGCTAATCATCCTGATCCGGTTCAAACAAATCCAGTTGGTTTTCTGTAACATAAGATGGGGGAACCGGATCGGGCCGATAGCGCGCAACATGATTGTTTATCAGCGCCTTCATAAAGCGAACCGGTGTTACCTTATGTGTTTTACAGTATCTGTCAAGGGCCTTTTTCTGACTTTCTGTCAGTTTGAAGTTGACCTGGCGGTATTTGATGCCTTTTCGTTTCCGCCTGCGTCTTGGCACCGGTGCTTTTTTTGTTTCCATGTTACTAGTTATTGACTTCTCTGATCAGGTATACGGCAACGGGGAAGTGGTCGCTATAACCACCCAGGTAGACTCCTCCACCGAACGACCGGAACGGATATCCCTGGAAGCGTCCAGAGGGTTGTCTGAGGAAGGGTCTGTTGAACACCTCTGCCCGCAAATAGGTAAAGTCACTGTAATCGTCATTCAGCAATGAGGGGGTGAAAAGGATCTGATCGAAGAGGCTCCACGCGTCGCGCCAGGCATTGGTGCCAATTCCTCGTCTGTAGAACGATTCAAAAGGATTGTAAAGTTCATCTTCCTGAATCCCCTCTTTTTTGCCACGGGAGCGGAGGTGTTTTCTGATGCTGATATCGGTGGGGTTGTCATTGAAGTCGCCCATCATAAACACCTTGGCACCGGGTTCAGCCTCAAGGATGGAGTCGATCGCATTCCGGGCGATGTCAGCTTTGGCAACCCTTCCCGGACGGCTGCGCGCCTCACCCCCTACCCTGCTCGGCCAGTGAGCCACAATAAAGTGCATCCGTTCGCCGAGCAGATTACCGGTAAGCAATAACTGATCCCTTGTAATAAAACCAGGCCGGTCGGGCACAACGGTGGGATAGGTTTGATGGCTGATGTATTCAAAATAGTCGGGGTTATAGAAAAAGGCGACATGCATCCCGCGGCGGTCGGGACCACGTTCAAACACCACCTGGTAATTCCTGTCGCGTATTCTTTCGTGTGCAGCCAGATCCTCAAGTACGGTTGTGTTTTCCACTTCTGCCAGGCCAATCACGGCCAATCCGTCGGGATTAAAGTCACTCCCCAGCTTGTCTAAAACCTCGGCAAGGTTGTCAAGTTTCTCAAAATACCTTTCCGTATTCCAGCGGTTGCTCCCTTCGGGGGTAAAATCATCATCACGGATGTTCGGGTCGTTAATGGTGTCAAACAAGTTTTCCACATTATAAAAGCCGATACCCACACCGATAAAAGCCCGCTCTTCGTCCTGCGCATGCAAATAAAACGGAAAAAA
>SLNX01000142.1 GCA_007132825.1 Bacteroidales bacterium
GAGGAATCCCTGCTTACCGGCCTGCTGGAGCAAACAAACGAGCCTTATGCGATTGCCAAGATTGCAGGAATCAAAATGTGTGAGAATTATTACCGGCAGTACGGCTGCAACTTCATTTCGGGGATGCCCACCAACCTCTACGGTCCCAACGACAATTACGATCTTGAGAAATCGCACGTTTTGCCCGCCCTGATCCGCAAAATGCACCTGGCACGTTGCCTTGAGCAAGCCAACTGGCAGGGCTTGCGCGCTGACCTGGACAAACGGCCGATTGAAGGTGTTTCCGGAGAAAACTCCCAGGAAGAGATTCTCTCAATGCTTAACAAGCACGGAATCAGCATTCTTGAACCTGCAGATAAAAGCCAACAGTTAAAAACCAATAGCCAACGGCCGGAGATAAGCATCACCCTCTGGGGCAGCGGCGAGGTATATCGTGAGTTCCTGCACGTAAACGACATGGCCGCCGCCTGCGTGCACATCATGCAGCATGTGGATGCTGAAAGGCTTTATGGTGAACTGAAGCAAACCCACATCAACATTGGCACCGGGATTGACCTTACCATTAAGGAACTGGCAAAGCTGGTGAAGGAGATCACCGGTTTTTCCGGCACCATTTCCTGGGACACGAACAAGCCCGACGGCACATACAAAAAACAGCTGGATGTGTCGTTGCTTAACAGTTTGGACTGGCAGCCGGGTATTGGGTTGAAGGAAGGGATTCGTGAGGTATATGAGCAGTATAAGTGACCTGCGGTCGATTGCCGATTAACGATTATCGATTTACGATTGTTGAAATAAAACCAACAACCATATCAATGACGCGCGAAGCGCAAATGACAATGAATGACGCGCGAAGCGAATGACACTGGATTCAACAACGAACGTACGGGCGAAAGATTTTTCGCCCAATATACAGAACAATGTACAAAATCAAGGCCTTTTTGTATTTTCTGAAGATGATTTACCAGCAACGGTATGTGATTAAGAAGCTGGTGGTAAGGGATTTTCAGAAAAAGTATTTGGCGACTTATCTCGGGCTGCCCTGGGCGTTTTTGCAACCGGCGGCCATTATTCTGGTGCTTTGGTTTGTTATTACAATAGGATTGCGAGGCGGGCTCGGACACGGCGACGCACCCTTCCTCCCCTGGTTCATTTGCGGGATGATCCCGTGGTTCTTTATCCAGGAAAGCCTCAACTCAACATCCGGTTCATTGCTGAGCTACTCCTTCCTGATCAAACAAATGTATTTCAGGGTGGGTATGATCCCCATCATCACTTTGATCACCGCGCTCATCATCCATGTGTTTATGGTGCTGTTGCTGATGCTGATTGTGATGCTTTACGGCAGTTATCCAACGCTCTACTGGCTGCAGTTGCCCTACTACATGCTTGGTTCAGTGCTGTTGCTGATGGGTGTCGGCTGGCTGACATCTTCCATCATGGTGTTTGTCAGGGACATGCAACAGATCATTAGTATATTCATCACCCTGTTTTTTTGGCTCACACCGATTATTTGGCCGCACACAAGGATATCCGGAAACATGCGCTACCTGGTTGATCTGAACCCGTTCTTTTACATCACCAATGGCTACAGAGAATCATTACTGATGGAGGGCTGGTTTTTCGAGAACGTAAAGCTCACGATCTATTTCTGGGGACTGACGGGCTTGCTCTTTGTGGCGGGGGCTTTGGTATTTCAGCGGTTGAAGCCACATTTTGCGGATGTACTGTAAGGGAAGTTTAGAAGTTGAGAAGTTTAGGAGTTTAGTTGATAACTTTTGTTTTGTAACGAAAGACTCTTCGTGTTCTTCGTGCCTTTGTGGTGAAATAATGTTAACCGCAGAGGCGCAAAGGTCGCAAAGGGTTCGCAAAGGAAATACTTAGCGTTCTCATTATACTGGCAGAATATAACCGCAAAGACGCGGAAGCTGCAAAGGGTTTGCAGAGAAAAAACTTTGCGTTCTTTGCGACTTAGCGGTAAAAAAATACCTGTTTGAATTGACGATCATATATGATGCATGAGAATAACGAAATCGTAATCTCCACGCGGAACCTCAGCAAGGTTTACAAGCTGTACCGCTCGCCTCAGGACAGGCTGAAGGAGGCTTTGCACCCCGGGCGCAAGAAGTACCACAAGGACTTTTACGCGCTGAAGGATGTGAACCTTGAGATCCGCCGCGGTGAAGTGATAGGCATTGTGGGCAAGAACGGCAGTGGCAAATCCACGCTGCTGAAGATCTTGTCGCGTGTGTTGACGCCGAGCAGTGGTGAATTTATGGTGAAGGGTAAGGTATCATCGCTGCTGGAGTTGGGGTCAGGCTTCAACCCAGAGCTAACAGGTATGGAGAACATCTTCTTTTACGGCACCATTTTGGGTTTTTCGGAAGAGAAGATCAGGGGCAAACTCCAGGAAATTCTTGATTTTGCCGAAATTGGTGATTTTGTTTACCAGCCTCTGAAGACCTATTCGAGCGGGATGAAGGCGCGGCTGGCGTTTTCGGTGGCCATCAACGTGGATCCCGATATTTTGATTCTGGATGAGGTGCTGGCGGTGGGTGACGAGCTGTTCAGGCGGAA
>SLNX01000044.1 GCA_007132825.1 Bacteroidales bacterium
AGCTCGATTCATTCGAGAAGCTGGAGTTTTATCCTGGAGTATTTCAATACCTGTCGCGAATCGCCAAAGAACTCGATTATTTGCTCGTTATGGTCACCAACCAGGACGGTCTCGGCACATTATCGTTTCCCGAAGATCATTTCCGCCCTGTCCACAATATGATCATCAAAGCATTTGAGAATGAAGGCGTTGTTTTTTCGGAAATACTCATTGACAGATCATTTTCACACGAAAAATCTCCGTTCAGGAAACCCGGAACGGCCATGCTTAAGCATTATATGTCGGGAAGTTACGACTTGGAAAACTCATTTGTTATCGGCGACAGGGATACGGATATGATACTGGCAGAGAATCTTGGTTGCAAATCCATCTTCCTGAATACAAAAACAAATGACCGAGCCACTTTCAGCACTGGGTCCTGGAAGGCAATTTACGAATACCTCGCAAAAATGCCAAGAACTGCACAGGTTCTGCGTACCACAAAAGAGACCAGGGTGGCCGTTGAGATCAACCTGGATGGCACGGGAAAAAGTAGCATAAACACAGGACTGGGCTTTTTCGATCACATGCTCGAACAAATTGCACGGCACGGAAGCATTGATCTCGACATAGACGTGCAGGGGGATCTGCGCATCGACGAGCACCATACTATCGAGGATACGGGCATTGCCTTGGGTAAAGCTTTTACAAAAGCCCTTGGCAGTAAGAAAGGAATTGAGCGATACGGATTCCTGCTGCCAATGGATGACTCTCTAGCACAGGTTGCCCTTGATTTTGGAGGCAGGGCCTGGCTGATCTGGCAGGTTGAATTCAGACGTGAAATGATCGGCAGCATACCTACGGAGATGTTCAAGCACTTTTTTAAGTCATTCAGCGATAACTCAAGGTGCAACTTAAACATCAAAGCCGACGGAGAAAACGAACATCATAAGATTGAAGCCATTTTCAAGGCATTTGCCAAAGCACTGAAAATGGCCATTGCCAAAACAAATGACCATACGATTCCAAGTACGAAAGGCACCCTATGATTGCAATCATAAAATATAATGCAGGTAACATTACCTCTGTAAAGAATGCCTTAAACATGTTGGGGTTTAACTGCATGGTTACTGATCGTGAAAGCGACATCAGAAATGCGGACAAAGTGATCTTTCCCGGGGTTGGTGAAGCAAGTTCTGCAATGCGCTATCTGAAACAAAAGGGGATGGATTTGCTTATTAAATCACTAAGGCAACCCGTTTTGGGTATTTGTCTCGGACAACAGCTTATGTGCTCGTTTTCAGAGGAAGGCAACGTCAGTGGTCTGGACATTTTTAATGCCCGGGTCAGAAAGTTTCCGCCACGGGAGATTGTGCCACACATGGGTTGGAACAATATTATGCACAATGCAAGTGGCCTTTTTGCCGGCATTAAAGAATCTGAAGACTTTTATTTTGTGCACTCTTATTATTGCGAAATAGCCCAAGATACCATCTCAACGTGTGATTACATCTTACCATTCAGTGCAGCCATGCAAAAAGATAATTTTTATGCGGTTCAGTTTCACCCTGAGAAGTCAGCAGAAACGGGAGCAAAACTACTTATAAACTTTTTAAGGCTATGAGAATAATTCCAGCCATTGACATTATTGATGGGCAGTGTGTTCGGCTTACAAAGGGCGATTACGGCACCAAAAAGGCATACAGCACAGACCCTCTTGAGCAGGCAAGACTATTCGAAAGTCACGGATTTCAATACTTGCATCTGGTTGACCTGGATGGTGCAAAGGCCAAAAAAATTGTGAACCATAAGATATTGGAATCCATTGCCCGTGAAACATCGTTAAAGATTGATTTTGGAGGAGGCATCCGCACTGATAAGGACATAAGCATTGCTTTTGAATGCGGGGCATCGCAGGTAACGGCGGGAAGCATGTCCGTTGATGATCCCAGGTTGTTTCTAGCAAGCTTGACGAAACATGGCGGAGATAAGATCATCCTGGGTGCAGATTTCATTAATAGGAAGATTGCTACCCAGGCGTGGCAGCAACAGTCGTCTGTCGATGTCGTTGACTTCATAGCAGAATACGAAAAGCAGGGAGTTATCTACGTGATATGCACCGACATCAGCAAAGATGGCATGCTGGCGGGGACTTCCAACGAAATTTACAGGGAAATAATCGAAAAAACAAGCATCAGGCTCATTGCCAGTGGCGGTGTTTCCACAACCGAGGACCTTAAAGAGTTAAAAGCAATGGGCTGCGATGCGGCAATCGTTGGTAAAGCGATATACGAAAACCGAATTAACCTGAAATCCCTGATTAAGGCATGTTAAAAAAGCGCATCATACCTTGTTTGGACATCAAAGATGGCAGAACCGTAAAGGGTATAAACTTTATTGATATTCGCGATGCCGGCGACCCTATTGAGCTGGCCAGACGTTATGTGAAAGATGGGGCGGACGAATTGGTTTTTCTGGACATCACTGCCACCCTTGAAAAGCGGAAAACCCTGGTTCGTTTGGTTGAAAGGATTGCCCGAGAAATAAACATCCCCTTTACGGTCGGGGGTGGTATCAATTCGTTGGAAGATGCTAAGGCCGTCATTCATGCCGGTGCCGACAAGGTAAGTATTAATTCATCTGCTGTAAAAATACCCGGACTGATCAGTAAAATTGCCGGATCGTTTGGAAGCCAGTGCGTAGTGGTTGCAGTAGACAGCAAATATGAGCATGAGAACCAGCGGCATCGGGTCTTTGTGAATGGTGGCAGGATTCCTGCCGGATTAAATACACTTGATTGGGCGAAGCAGGTCGAGGAACTTGGCGCAGGAGAGATCTTGCTGACCTCGATGAACCAGGATGGAACCAAAAATGGCTTCGACATTGACCTGTTGAACACAATAAGTAAAGCATTGAATATACCTGTTATTGCGTCAGGTGGTGCTGGTCAACAATCACACTTCAAAGAAGTATTTCAAAAAACCAGGGTAAGTGCTGCACTTGCAGCCAGCATTTTCCACTTTGCGGAAATACCTATTCCCTTGTTAAAAGAATATCTTAGTAATAATAATGTTTTTATAAGAATTTGAAAACCATAAAACTAAATAAATAATATGCAAATTAACTTTCAAAATTCCAGCCATCTCATTCCGACAATAATTCAGCATCATAAAACATTGCAGGTTTTAATGCTTGGATACATGAATCAAGAGGCATTGCAGAAAACCATTAGCGAAAAGAGGGTAACCTTTTTCAGTCGCCGCAAAAACCGGCTCTGGACAAAAGGGGAAACCTCCGGAAACTACTTAGTTTTAAATGAAGTGAGAGCCGACTGCGATCGTGACACCTTGCTGATAAAAGCTACACCCGTGGGCCCGACATGTCATACCGGGCAGATATCCTGTTTTAGCGAGACAACACCAAAGGGCTTTTTATACCAGCTTCAGGAAACAATTAATCAGCGAATCAGCAATGACGCAGTGGATTCATATACCAACAAAATTTTCCGCAAAGGGATTAATAAGGTTGCCCAAAAACTTGGTGAAGAAGCTGTGGAATTAATAATTGAGGCCAAGGATGACCATACGGATCTTTTCAAAGGGGAAGCAGCCGACTTGCTTTATCATTTGCTCATATTACTCAGGATAAAGGGTGTTTCGCTGGAAGATGTTGAAGCAACGCTGGCAGAAAGATCCTCCGGATAACAAAAAACCGGCCGGAGCCGGTAGGGTTGATTCATAAAATAAACGAGGGGTTTTTAATACTCATCTTCATGAAAAAAGAAATCATCCTTAGTGGGATAATCAGGCCAGATGTCCTCAATGCTTTCATATACATCGCCCTCATCCTCAATCTCCTGAAGATTTTCAATCACCTCCATCGGTGCGCCCGAACGAAGTGCATAATCGATTAGCTCTTCCTTGGTTGCAGGCCAGGGCGCATCTTCCAGTTTTGAGGCCAATTCAAGTGTCCAATACATATTTGTAGTGGTTTGATTTTTTGCAAAAGTATATTTTTTTATTAATAATGCAACATTATAATTCCCTTTTTGGTTTGATGATTTGTTAAAAAAACCGAAAAGCCTTATTTTTCTTATCTTTGCCACGCAATAAGTGTGGTTTTTCTAAACGTTAATTGATTGTATTTGGATGCGTAAAATGCATGTAACCGTAATGAACTGGTGATGGAAATCAATAACAAAAAAGCTTCTTTTGAATATTACCTTCTTGAAGAGTTTACAGCAGGCATTGTGCTCACCGGAACCGAAATTAAATCGATACGGACAGGAAAAGCAAGCCTTAAGGAATCATACTGTACTTTTCATGAAGAGGAGCTTTTTGTGCGCAACATGCACATTGCCCCCTATGATTATGGGACCTACAACAACCACGAACCCAAGCGAGAGCGTAAATTGCTTCTCCAGGCCCGGGAATTACGCAAGTTAAAGAGCAAGCTCGAAGAAAAAGGTTTTACCCTTGTTCCTACCCGTCTTTTCATCAATGAAAAAGGTCTTGCAAAACTTGACATAGCCCTTGCAAAGGGTAAAAAGCTGTACGACAAGCGAGACACCCTTAAGAAAAAAGACCAGCAAAGGGAGATTGAGCGTGAACAATAGCAATGACAGCTGCCTTCCGGCAAACAACAGTCGAAGCAATTTGTTACCTTTGTAGTTTGGAAACAAATTTATAATTGACCATACCAACGAAAAGATAAAACACCCATGTTAAAAATCCCGACCATTCGGTAACAGGTTTTTTGACACACAGGGGGTCAATTCCCGATCTTGGACAAAATTGCAAAACACAGAATATCAAACACAAAAGAAATTATATCAAATGAAAGCATTTAACAAAATAATGAACCCGATTCTACTTGGCGCAACCATTTTGATTTTTGTTACCGGCAGCGGCATGGCCCAGGTCAGGCAGGAGCAGATGGAAAAACTACAGCGTGCCGTTCAGTTTATTGAATTTGCCTATATCGAGGAACTGCATGATGAAGATTTGGTGGAACACGCCATTCGTGGCATTCTTAAAGAGCTTGACCCACACAGCACCTATCTTTCAGCCGACGAACTCCGCCGGGCAAACGAGCCATTGGAGGGCAGCTTTGAAGGGATTGGCATTCAGTTTAACATCATAAATGACACCATTGTTGTGGTAAGTCCTATACCTGGTGGACCTTCAGAGAAAGTGGGCCTGATGCCCGGTGACAAGATCATTGAGATTGACGGAGAGTCGAGCTATGGTTCAAAAATCAGCAACCAATTTGTACAGGACCGGCTGAGAGGCGAACGCGGCTCGCAGGTTGATGTTGCCATTTTTCGGATGGGTGTCGATGAACTGCTTGATTTCACCATTACCCGCGACCGCATTCCGATCCATTCCCTCGATGCCGCCTTTATGGCAACGCCAGATATCGGCTATATAAAGCTAAATCGGTTTGCCAGAACCACCATGCGAGAATATAGGGAAGCTATGAGAAACCTGCAGGAACAGGGAATGAAGCACCTGATCCTGGACCTGAACTACAATTCGGGAGGCTACCTTGATGTTGCCATTGATCTCGCTGATCAGTTCTTTGACCGCGATCAGCTGATTGTTTATACCGAAGGACACGCATCACCCCGTCAGGAGTTCAGAAGCTCATTCAGAGGTAATTTCAAAACCGGCAAACTTGTTGTATTGGTAAATGAAGGAAGTGCATCAGCAAGCGAAATCGTATCAGGTGCTGTTCAAGACTGGGATCGTGGCGTGCTTGTCGGCAGGCGCACATTTGGAAAAGGTTTGGTGCAAAGACCCTTTGAACTGCCCGATGGTTCAGCCATCAGACTTACCACGGCACAGTACCATACACCTACAGGCCGTAGCATCCAAAAACCCTTTGATGAAGGTACCGATAAATATTATGAAGATCTGGCCAACCGGCTCTCCTCGGGTGAACTCGTTAGTCCGGATAACATCACATTTCCCGACTCCCTGAAGTTTTACACCAAAAATAACCAACGTGCTGTTTTTGGTGGTGGAGGGATCATGCCCGACTTTTTTATTCCGCTGGATACAACCAGGGCATCCGACTTCTACTCCCGCCTTTTGCGTCGGGGAATCATGAACCATTTCAGCATAGAATATACCAACAGGCACAGACAACAGCTTTCAGAACAATATCCTGATGTAGAGACTTATATAAGCAATTTTGAAATCAGCGAAGAATTGCTGGATGAATTGTTTGAATATGCCGAAAGCCGTGATCTGACTCCCGACGAAGATGGATCAGAAACCGAAATGACTTTTCTGAAAAATCAGCTAAAAGGGGTCATTGCCCGCAACCTTTTTGACCTGGCCGCTTTTACACAAGTGGTCATGCAATCGGATGATGCTTATAATAAAGCTATTTACATCATAGAGAATGGTACTTTTGATGATATGAATATCAGGTACTGATGTCAAGCATGATCTCTTTTAACGGACAGATCCTGAATCGGGATGAATTTACGATTTCACCCGGTAACAGGGCTTTTCGCTATGGAGATGGCGTTTTCGAAACAATAAGGGTAAGCGATGGCTGTGTTTTATGGGCTGAGCATCACTTTTCCCGTTTATCGCACGCAGCGGAAACACTGCAACTAATTAATGACCTGGAATGGTCGGTAAACCGTTTTCGGAACAATATTCTGCAACTCTGTGAAGCAAACAATCTTCAGCACAACGATGCGCGGATCAGGCTATCGATGTTCCGGAATGAAGGCGGCTATTATACCCCACTAACCAACAAAGCCTCCATCCTGATCGAGTCGGAAGCACTGGACAATAACCGGTTTACAATCAATGCAAAAGGGATATCCGTTGACATCTTTCCAGATATCCCAAAAGTGTTCAGCAAGCTTTCAGCATTAAAAAGCATCAATGCGCAGATCTATGTGATGGCAGGCATTTATAAAAGGAATAAGGGCTTTGGAGACATCCTCCTGCTAAATGATGAAGGGAACGTAACCGAGGCAAGTGCATCCAATGTGTTTGTGGTGCAGAAAAAGAATATCATTACACCCGCTTTATCTGAAGCATGCGTGGATGGCGTAATGAGAAAAGTTATCATTCAGCTCACACGTGATAGCGGTTTTGCTGTCAGTGAAGGAACTGTTACGGTAGATCAATTGTTGCAAGCTGATGAATTGTTTCTCACCAATTCAATCCAGGGGGTCAGATGGGTCAGAGAATTCAGGGAGAAGCGATACAGCAATCAAATGGTTACAAAAATTACCGATCTGCTGAATAATTATGTTCAGAAATACACCGGAAAAAATACCGGGACCTGATTTTTACACGTGTATTTTTCTTAATTTAGCATCAATCCCGGATATAAAATCCATAAAGATGATCCGTTTAAAAATTTTTTTTGTATGCATCTTTGTTGCGTCTCTGCTGAGTGCACAGATTACTGAGCGTGACATCAGACAGTCGCGCAGTGCCTTTGCTGAAGGGGTGCGAAAAGGGGTTGACAATGATTTTGCCGGAGCACACGAACTTTTCAATAAGGCCATATTGTTAGATTCTCTTTACAGTGAGGCTTATCTGTACCGGGGACTGGCAAGGATTGAGCTGGAGATGTTTGAGGAAGCTATTGAAGATTTCAGGCGAATCATCAATCTGGATCGTGACATATCCTATCAGGCCAATTATTTTTGTGGTATTGCCTTGCTTGCAATTGACCGCTTCCGTGAGGCCCTGATTCATTTCAATGAGGCGGTGCGGTTAAGTCCCGGTTTCTCATCCTTCTTTCACAGAGGAAAAGCTTTCTTTTATCTTGAAAATTATGAGCAGGCCTTGCAGGACTTTGAAGTTAGTGGCCGTTTGAGTCCCGACCTGCCGGAAGTGCAGTATTACATTGGAAAAACACATGCCATGCAGGGTGATTATGATGCTGCCATGGAAAATCTTACTTTAGCCATGGATCACTTTTCGGGCAATCCGGAGTTTCACTATTTTTATGGTTCGGTTCTCATGCAACTTGATCGTATGGATGAAGCAGCCATTCACCTCGATATTGCCGAAAAAGTATTTGGTACCCGGCAAAAGCCGTTAAGCCATAATCAGAACGATACAATGAATGCTGTTTTGGATGATGAAGAACCTGATCAACAAACCAAAACTTTAGTATTCGATCCTGATGTGCTACCCCACACCGAAATTCAAGGAGAAAGTGAACTTACAGAGTTATTGAAAGGTTTTTATGATGTTGCTTTTCAGCCTGTTGATCCACGCGGGATGGGAGTGCAAGTCGCATCCTTTACAACCATGGACGATCTTCAGGAGAACGCAGCACAATACCAAAAGCGATTCGGACATCCTGTAATCATTGAAGTGGCAGAGGTAAATAATCAGCTGCGATACCGTATTATTATAGGCATTTTTGATTCAAGGGACGAAGCGCTGGTTTTAAGGAGTCAACTGAGAGACCAGGGCTTTCTTGACAGCTTCATTGTAAGGTATCCATAGTCAGGAGAAATCATTAACGGAATTTCTGTCAGGTTCGCGTAACAAAATCCTCCAAAGTCTGTTCCTGGAAGTAGCGTTTGAATTGCATGGTCACATCTGTTACCAGACCGTTCATGAGGCATTTGTTAAAAGGACAAATCTGACGATCCAGCGGACATTCCGGTACATCAATTTTTCCTTCAATCGCTTCATAAATCTCCAGGATGCTGATCTTGTCAGGTGATTTATTTAATATGAATCCACCGCTGGGGCCCCTTACCGATTTAAGGAAATTATGTTTTACGAGCTGTTGCAACACTTTTGCAAGGTGATTTTTTGAAGCTCCCATCTCGCCTGCAATGCTGTTTACGTTCACATGGTTTTTAGACTTGGATATCAAAACCATGGCATGTAAAGCAAGCGAAGCCGCTTCAGAAAAATGAACAAGTTTAGCCATCATTATTTCTTTTAAGTGGTTCTCAGAAGACCATTTTCTGAACCTTCACCCCATCGAGTGCCCAAAGTTCGTTCTCGAGACGCAAACATTCATCGGGATTTCCTGTCAATTCAAGCAAAATAATCCCACAATCTTTACATAAGTTCGTATCGGGCGTATGCAAGCCCAGGCGTGTTCTGATTGAACAGCCATATTTTGTGAACACTTCCTGAACCTTGCGAGCTGCTTCGCCCCTGGTTTGAACGTGAACACCTAAAATCCTGATCTCTGACATTTTAATACAATTTACTTGAACATATAATCAAAGGAAATTTTCTTCACCTCGACACCACCTACTTCGGCAAGATCGGTTTCGAGCTGTGCCCATTTTTCAGGATCTCCCTGTAATATCAGCACAATGGTACCCACCCTGCTGCAAACGGTTTCAGAAAGTTCGTGAAAGCCCAAACGTGTTCTGATCACATCTGCATGTTTACTAAGCACCTCCTGGGTGCGACCGGCTTCTTTAATCCGGTCATAAACCAGAATACCTAAAATGATTGTCTTTTGCATTTGTCAAATTTTTAAAAGTATAAGTCTCTCTGACCGGTTTTGATCTGACCAATTTTATTTCGGAGCCTCTCAACCCTCTGATCCCTGGAAAGCTCGGCTATTTTTTCGTCTATAAGCCTGTAGCCCTTTTCCCTGGTTTCTTCAGAGGCATAGTCTTCAAGATATTCGGCCATTGTAAGCAAAGCGTTGGGTGTACAATACCGTTTTATGAATCCCGGCACCGAAAACTCCATAAAATGCTCACCTGTGCGCCCCAGACGGTAACAAGCAGTGCAAAATGAGGGTATATAACCCTTATTGATGAGTTCATCCATAATCTCTGACAAAGACCGGTTGTCATTAATCTGGAACTGCCCTTTGCTCAGGTCCTGGGTTTCCTGCTTTCCTTTGGAATAGCCTCCCAGCTCGAGATTTGTACCTCCATCGATCTGGGACACGCCAAACCTGAGAATCTGGTCCCTGGTGTGTGCGGGTTCTCTTGCTGTAAGGATCATCCCAGTGTAAGGAACTGCAAGTCGCAATATGGAAACAAGGCGGATGAAATCTTCATCTTTAACCAGATGGTCCTTGGAGATATCAAGCGATAAGGCATTTTGTATTCTTGGGAAGGAGATTGTGTGCGGACCGACATTGTATACCGCTTCAAAGTGGTTAACGTGCCTTACCAGGCCCATCACCTCAAACCGCCAGTCATACAAACCGAAAAGCGCCCCGATGCCCACATCATCAATCCCTGCCTCCTGCGCTCTGTCGAGCGCTGTAAGCCGCCAATCATAATTCCTTTTCAACCCGCCAAGGTGTACTTTTTCGTAGGTGGGTCTGTGATA
>SLNX01000001.1 GCA_007132825.1 Bacteroidales bacterium
ACCTGGAAATACGAAACGGCTTACATGAAGCAGGCGAATGATCTGGCTGAAAAGTTCATTGCCAACTTCGAGAAGTTTACCGACACCGAAGAGGGACAAAGGCTTGTTGCTGCCGGACCTCAGAATAAGTTCATGAAGCAGTATTACAAGTATTATGAAAAGAAAATAAACCGCCTGGAGGAAAATCACGCCAAAGAGATCGGCCGGCTCAAGGATCAGATATACATCCTGCAGAACTCCTTCAGCGAGTATATCTCTTTTAACTCCATTAATACCGATTATAAAAACCGCAAACTGAAGCGGCATGTTCCGGTAGTATCATTCTTTGAAACTGATCATGAAGACAATCTCGACCAAATTCATGAGGTGATCATCCGGATCATGGATGCCGTTGGCTTTGAGTTCAGCTTCCACGAGAAGTGTCATATGGGGGTCAACGAATACATGACCAAGTCAAAAGAGGATATCAGCCTCAGGGATGTTTATGCCAGAATGGATGAGATCGGAGCCTGCTTTAACGGCAAAGCCTGTAAAAACCAGGAACTGGAGCAATACAGGAATGAATTGTTGAATGTTTGCAGCAATGTGCCCTCATTTCTGATCAAAGCGGGATCGATGCTTGTGGTTAAGACCACCGGTGATGGAAACAAACCCCAGGTTACTGCAAAAAAGTTGTCGGTATCGGGGATGATCCATATTGACAAGAACCCTGTATTATTGCAAAATCCCGCTCAACTTTTACAGGAGGTCACTTTCTTTTAATTTGTTATCTTTGCATAACCGGCAGACAAGACTGCTTAAACCCTTACTCTCTGCTTGCAAAATTGAGATTGCAGCGGTCTGCCGGTTTTTTTCTGCACTTGAACTGACCGTTCCAACACAAAAATCCACACTTTGCTTGTAATTTTTTGAAAAATATCTTGCAAATGTCAAAAAATGTCGTATTTTTGAATGTTCACCAATTTTGCCACTAAATTATTTTGTTATGGAAACCGGTACCGTTAAGTTTTTTAATGAGAAAAAGGGGTATGGATTTATTATTGATGACAAGACTGAAAAGGATGTGTTTGTGCACCACACTGGGTTGATTGACCCTATCGCAAACAACGATCGTGTAAGTTATGAACTCTCTGAAGATGAGAGAGGGAAAAAAGCTATAAATGTGAAAAAAGCCTGATTTTCCTGATCTTGTAATGCTATTCAAGTTGCTCCGTTCGCAAAACGGGGCTTTTTTTTTGAAAAACCTGTACTTTTACAAAAAAAAGTCATTCAGGATATGTTCATCATAGGCATTACCGGAACATTGGGTGCAGGTAAGGGAACTGTGGTTTCTTACCTGGTTGAAGAAAAGGGTTTTACCCACTTTTCCGTTCGTGGATACCTGGCTGAAGAGCTCAACAGACGTGGAATGCCGGTGAACAGGGACACCCTCACCGCCATTGGAAATAGCTTACGGGCAAAGCACGGTTCATCATTTATCACTTCTGAGCTTTTTAAAAAAGCGAAAGAAAAACAAAACAATTGTGTGATTGAGAGTATCCGTACACCTGGCGAAATCGAAGAATTACGAAAAAACTCCGGTTTCTTTTTGCTTGCGGTCGATGCTGACCCGAGGGTTCGATACAAACGGATACGAAGCAGAAATTCTGAAACAGACCAGGTTTCGTTCCAGACCTTTATGCAAAATGAGGAAAGGGAGATGCATTCGAATGATCCCAACAAGCAAAACCTCGCCAGGTGCATAGAGCAGGCCGATTATGTCATCAATAACAATGGCAACATCAATGGACTCCATCAAAACATTGAAAAGTTTCTTAAAACAGTTGGCTTTAATACAAGGAAATAATGAAAGCAACCCCTTATCAACGTCCGAGCTGGGACGAATACTTCATGGAGATTGCCCATACCGTGAGCAAGCGCGCCACTTGCGACAGGGGTCGCAGTGGATGTGTCATTGCCCGTGACCGCCAGATCCTGGTAACCGGCTATGTAGGCTCACCGATAAACCTTCCGCATTGCGACGATGCAGGACACCAGATGAAAAAGGTGTTGCATGAAGAGGGACACACCACCATGCATTGTGTAAGGACCGTGCACGCTGAACAGAACGCCATTTGCCAGGCAGCCCGGCTGGGGATCAGCATTTCCGGTGCCACGCTTTATTGCCGTATGACCCCCTGCAGGGTTTGTGCCATGCTCATTATAAACTGCGGTATCAAACGTGTGGTCTGTGAAAAAAAATACCATGCCGGAAGCGAATCGGAACAATTATTTGCCGATGCCGGTGTACAACTGGAATACTTTACCGATGAAATGCTGAAGTACGAGAATCAATAAACGTTGACCGGAAACTAAGGCATCGCCTCATATTCCAGGTTGAGCTGCTCAAGTACCTCCGCTGTGATGTCATAAGCCTTATTGGCGTGAAGAATGCCGCCGCCCCGCGCATAACCCAGGATGAAATCATACCCTTTTTCGCGGTTGTAGCGATCCAGAAAGTCCTGGATCCTGTCAAGAAGCTCATTGTTCATTTCAAACTCCTTGCGTGCAAG
>SLNX01000186.1 GCA_007132825.1 Bacteroidales bacterium
AGCTTTTTCCCGGCCGTAAGATTCAATATTTTGTGATAATGAAACGAAACGCCGCCGCCCAGGCGTTTAATTTGCTCTTCCAGCAACTCCTTTTCATATTGGTTTCTGGCCCCTTCATCTCTTTCACGAACCCAATATTTGGGAAACCGTTTCTGGATTTCGCCGGGCAATAAACCTGCAAAAAAGGCATTTCGTGCATATTGGGTGGCTGTTGGAAGGATTCCGCAATACACCTCTTCATTAACCAGACGATACATCTCCTCAATGCGCGGACGGATCACTTTCCACTGGTCAAAGCGCAGGTTATCTATGATGATCAGAAAGGTTTTATTCTGTTTTTTGATGATGGGAAGGCATTTTTCCCTGAAGAGTGTATGCGATAATACCGGTTTCTTCTCTGTTTGCCCTTTCAGCCAGGGGATATAGTTTTCTTTTACAAAACGTGCAAAAACATTATTGGCCTCACCCTTCTGCATCAAAAAGATGTCCCTCAGACTTTCATTTTGAGACCGGCTGAGTTCAAGTTCCCAATGCACAAGCTGTTTAAATATCTCTGTCCACTCATCAAAATCCAGCGATACCGATAACCTGCTGCCAATCTCGCGAAACTCACGCTGGTAGGCCATGCTGGTTTTCTCGCTCACCAATTTCCGGTTTTCAAGGTTCTTTTTTACTGCCAGCAATATCTGGTTTGGGTTAACCGGTTTGATGAGATAGTCGGATATGTTGCTGCCTATCGCATCATTCATAATGGTTTCCTCTTCACTTTTGGTAATCATCACAACAGGCAAAGCAGGAAACTTGCTTTTGATCCGTTCCAGGGTTTCAACGCCGGTAAGTCCAGGCATGTTTTCATCCAAAAAAACAATATCAAACCGTTCATCTTCAATTAGGTCAAGTGCTTCAGCCCCACTGTTTGTGGTAACGACATCATAACCCTTACCCTGAAGGAATAATATATGTGGCTTTAAAAGATCTATTTCATCATCAGCCCAAAGGATCCGCTCATTCATATTTTTTCGTATTTTGCAGATTATAACAAATTTAACCAAAAAAGCCTAAGTTATTACAGGCTATTTCCAAAAAAATCTCAAATTTACACCAATCTTTCGCCAAAATGACCGCTCTTTCTTCCAGGAAACTTAAGATATTCAATGATCCGGTGTATGGTTTTATAAACGTACCAGATGCTTCAATATTTGATATCATAGAAAATCCTTTTTTTCAAAGGCTCCGCAATATTAAGCAACTGGGTTTGACACACCTTGTTTATCCAGGGGCATTGCACACACGGTTTCATCATGCAATGGGTGCCATGTACCTTATGGGTCAGGCTGTTGAAATATTGCGCTTTAAGGGGCACGACATAACGGAAGATGAAGCGCTTGCTGCAACAAAAACCATATTGCTGCACGATATTGGGCATGGTCCCTTTTCTCACGCATTGGAAAACACACTGGTCGAAGAGCTCTCCCATGAGGAGCTCACCGAATTGTTTATGAGAAGGATGAACAAACAATACGATCTGGGTGAGGCCATCCGGATCTTTAAAAACATCCACCCCAAAAAGCCGCTGCATCAGCTGGTTTCCGGTCAGCTTGACATGGACAGACTTGACTACTTGAACAGAGACAGTTTTTTTACGGGTGTTTCGGAAGGGGTGGTCAGTTGGGACCGAATCATTAAAATGCTCAATATTTCGGACGATATTCTGGTAATCGACGAAAAAGGGATCTACAGCATTGAAAAATTTATCATAGCACGCAGGCTGATGTATTGGCAGGTTTACCTTCATAAAACCGTCATCACGGCCGAACGGATGTTGATCAGTACCTTGCGGCGCGCAAAAGAACTTGCTCTGGCAGGTGAGCAGCTCTTTTCAACCGAACCGTTAAAAAGATTCCTGTATAAAAAATATGACCGCAACGATTTTGTTCAAGACCCAACACTTCTTGAGGATTTCGCGCTGCTCGACGACCATGATATTTTCGCATCCTTAAAAAGTTGGGTTAAGCACAAAGATCCTGTTTTGAGATGGCTTTCACACGGCCTTGTAAACAGAAAGCTTTTCCGCATTGAGATGCAGAAGGCACCATTTTCAAAAGATTATTTGCATGAAATCCGGCAGGCAACCAAAAAAAAGTACCAGCTTAATAATGAAAACGAAGTGGATTATTTTGTAATTGGCGGAATGACGCGCAACAATGCCTATGATCCCGGGGCAGGAGGCATCCTCGTATTAACAAGGGAAGGGGAGCTCGTTGACATCGCTCATGCTAGCGATCAGCTGAATATCAATGTTTTATCTCATCCGGTCGAAAAGCATTTTTTGTGCTATCCCAAATCAATCCGGGAATAAGCAACACCCTGACCAACATATAATTGTTATACATATAGGCAATTCTTTTTGGCTACTATCCCAAATATTGGTAACTTGCGGCCGCATTTAACCCAAGTAATTATTTGGATGGAATATTCAGCAAGAGAAATTGCCGATTTCCTGCAAGGAAAAATTGAAGGAGATCAGGATGTTAAGGTAACTCAAATATCAAAAATCGAAGAAGCATCCGCCGGTACAATGACTTTTCTGGCCAATCCGGCTTACACCCCATTTGTTTACAAGACCGGTGCTTCGATCGTGCTTGTTCAGGATGATTTTGTGCCGGAACAGGAGATAAGGGCAACCCTGATTAGGGTTCAGGATCCCTATGGCGCACTGGCCAAACTTCTGGAGCTTTATCAGAAAAGCCTGCCCAAAAAGGAAGGAGTGTCAGACCTGGCCTTCATTTCTCATAATGCAGAAGTGCACGAAAGTGCTTATATCGGTGCTTTCGCATACATTGGCAATAATGTTAAACTGGGGAAAAATGTAAAAATTTATCCCCATTGTTTTATAGATGACTTTGTTACGATCGCCGACAATACCATTCTCTATAGCGGAGTGAAGGTTTACAACAGTTGCCGGATCGGTTCCGATTGCACCATTCACGCAAATGCAGTTATCGGAGCCGACGGTTTTGGTTTTGCACCTCAAACCGATAACAACTACAAGAAGGTTGCGCAGATCGGTAACGTGGTGATCGAAGACCTGGTGGAAATAGGTGCCGGAACAACGATCGACCGTGCCACCATGGGTTCAACCACCATCAAAAAGGGTGTAAAACTTGACAACCTGATACAGATCGGACATAATGCCGTAATCGGAGAAAACACAGTAATGGCAGCACAGGCGGGCGTAGCCGGTTCTTCCAAGATTGGCAAAAATTGCATGATAGGTGGACAGGCAGGCATCAGTGGCCATCTTACAATTGGCGATGATGTTAAAATGGCGGCTCAGGCAGGAGTTCCATCAAGCATCAAAGATGGGCAGATAATCATGGGGTCTCCTGCAATGGAAGCATCACAATACAGGAAAGCCTTCATCTACTTCAGAAATTTTGAAAAGCTTGTGAAGCGCATTGATGAATTGGAAAAAGAGATCAGAAAACAGAAGGAATAAGTTAACAGAATGACATGATTGAAAAACAAAAGACAATAAAAAACCCGGTTTCCATATCAGGAGTTGGACTGCACACCGGAAAGCAGGTAAATTTAACCATAAAGCCTGCAGCCATTGACAGCGGAATCCGTTTCTTGCGCACCGACATGGGTGAAGAAGCCTGGTTGGAAGCAGATGCCAATTTCGTGGTTGATACATCAAGAGGAACGACTCTTGAAAATAACGGGGTGCGTGTTGCAACAGTTGAACATGTGCTGGCAGCAATTACTGGAATGGGAATTGACAATGCCATAATTGAGGTGGACTGTGCCGAAACTCCTATTCTCGATGGCAGCAGCCGCTTTTACACTGAAGCCATCCAAAAGAGCGGTGTTCAGGATCAGGAAGCAATTAAAGACTATTTTGAGGTCAGGACTCCCATCCGCTTGTACCATGAGGAGAAAGATTGTGAAATCATTGCTGTGCCAAGCGACCAATATCGGATTACATGCCTTATCGATTACAAATCCAAAGTGCTGGGGCATCAGCATGCAACCATGAATCACATCAGCGAATTCAAAGATGAAATAAGCAGTTGCCGCACCTTTGTCTTCCTGCACGAACTCGAGTTTTTGCTTGCTCAAAACCTCATTAAGGGGGGAGATTTGAGCAATGCGATCGTGTTTGTTGACCGTCCTGTTACACAAAAAGAGCTTGACCGTTTGGCAGAAGTCCTTAATAAACCCAGTGTGGACGTTAGACAGGAAGGAATTCTGAACAACCTTGAGCTTAGCTTCCCGAACGAACCTGCCAGGCACAAGCTTCTTGACATCGTAGGTGATCTGAGTCTGGCAGGAAAGCCCATCAAGGGTCATATCATTGCAACCAAGCCTGGGCACGCATCAAATGTGCTTTTTGCAAAATTGCTCAAAAAACACATCAAAGCGCGTACAGAAGAGGAACAAATCCCGCTTTACGACCCCAATACGCCTCCGGTTTATGACATCAACGACATCAAGAGGATGCTACCCCATCGTCCGCCCTTCCTTTTGGTGGATAAAATCATCGACATGACTGATTCATCGGTTACAGCCATCAAAAATGTATCGATGAATGAGCCGTTCTTTGTAGGGCATTTCCCAAAAGAGCCTGTAATGCCAGGAGTACTGCAGATTGAAGCCATGGCCCAGGCCGGAGGCATCCTGGTTTTATCAACAGTGGATGACCCGGAGAATTACAACACCTATTTTCTGAAAATTGACAACGTTCGTTTCAAACAGAAAGTGGTGCCTGGCGACACAATGGTCTTTAAAATGAACCTGATGGCACCGGTTAGAAGAGGAATCTGTCACATGCGTGGTGTGGCATATGTGGGGAGAAAAGTCGTAATGGAGGCCGAAATGATGGCGCAAATTGCAAAAAAATAATTACAAACTGAAATGAACCAACCTTTAGCATACGTACATCCGCAAGCAAAGATTGCTGCGAACGTAGTCATAGAACCATTTGCAACCATCCACAAAAACGTGGAAATTGGGGAAGGGAGCTGGATTGGCTCAAACGTTACCATAATGGAAGGTGCCAGAATTGGTAAAAACTGCCGTGTATTTCCCGGAGCAGTTATCTCTGCCATTCCCCAGGATCTGAAATTTGACGGTGAAGAAACTGTTGTTGAGATTGGTGACAACACAACTATCCGTGAATTCGTTACCATAAACAGAGGTACAAAAGCAAGTAATAAGACGGTCATTGGCAACAATTGCCTTTTGATGGCCTATGTTCATGTAGCGCACGACTGCTACATTGGCAACTATTGCATACTGGCCAATGCCGCAAACCTTGCCGGACACATCGTAATAGACGACTTTGCCATTTTGGGTGGCTTATCCGCCGTTCACCAGTTTGTCAACATCGGACAACATGTTATGATCTCTGGTGGGTCATTGGTAAGAAAGGATGTGCCACCATATACCAAAGCAGCGCGCGATCCCCTGTCATTTGTTGGAATCAACTCGATTGGCCTTCGAAGAAGAGGTTTCAGCGCTGAAAAGATCAATGAAATTCAGGACATCTACCGTGTCATCTACCTGAAAAACATGAATGTAAGCCATGCACTTACATATGTTGAAACCGAAATGCCTGCCACTCCGGAGAGAGATGAGATACTGAGCTTCATTAACAAGTCAAGCAGGGGGATTATGAAGGGATATGCTTATAAAGAAAGATAAAAACATCCCCGATGGTGAACCTCCTGGTTAATGATTGTGGAAAAAAGTATCGCGGAAAGTGGGTTTTCAGAAATCTTAACTTCACCATTGAAACAGAACAGCATTTCGCTGTTACAGGTAAAAATGGCAGCGGGAAATCCACCTTGTTAAAAATCCTGGCAGGATACACCAAACCCAGTAAAGGAACTGTTCAATGGTCTCTATACCAATCTACACTTCCTGCTGACAAACTGTTTGAGCAGGTTTATGTCGTTGCCCCCTATCTTGAAACCATAGAGGAGTTTACATTATCCGATCTGATCCGTTTTCAGCAAAAGTTCAAACCTTTTAAAGACTCCCTCTCCCTATCAAAAGTTGTGGAAGTTGCCGGGCTGACAGAAAACAAAAACAAACCGCTTCAGTTTTTTTCCTCCGGCATGAAACAAAGAGCCATGCTCACCTTGGCCATGCTTAGCAGTGCCCGGCTGGTGCTACTCGACGAACCCTGCGCCAATCTTGACAAAGATGCACGTTTATGGTATGCTGATCTTCTGGATTGTTATGGAAAGGAAAAAACGGTTGTAATTGCCTCCAACCACAACGAAGAGGAATATCCGGAAGTTGACGGGATCATTTCCCTTTAAGGAAAAGACTGTTTTGTGGTTGATTTGATGAATGGTTGATTGGTTGATTTGAAAAAAAATCCCGTATCTTTGTGCGAAATTTTTTAATCTATCTATCAGAAATTATGGCAACAACAGCAGATTTTCGCAACGGGCTTTGTTTGGAAATAAACAATGAATTATTTACCATCGTAGAATTTCAGCATGTAAAACCCGGCAAGGGTGGTGCATTTGTTCGCACGAAACTTAAAAACCTGAAAACCGGGAAGGTGCTTGCAAATACATTTAATGCCGGAGTAAAGGTAAACGTCGCGCGGGTTGAAAGACGACCTTACCAGTTTCTTTACAAGGATGACATGGGTTACCACTTCATGCATTCCGATACTTTTGAACAGGTCAGCATTGAAGAACATATCATCAATGCACCCGAGTTACTGAAAGAGGGACAGGAGGTTGACATCGTTTACCATGCTGATACCGAAACACCACTGAGTTGTGATCTTCCCGCATTCGTTGAACTTGAGGTAACCTATACCGAACCCGGCGTAAAAGGCGACACTGCTACAAACACCTTAAAGGCTGCCACGGTTGAAACAGGAGCCACTGTGAACGTGCCCCTCTTCATTGAAACCGGTGAAAAGATCAAAGTTGATACACGCTCAAAAGAATATTCTGAAAGAGTAAAATAAATCATACGGATGCAGTTAAACCCTCCGCACACCTTAAAGGAAATAGCAAGCTTTATTCAGGCCGACTTCGCGGGAGAACCCAATTTTATCATCAGTGGCATCAATGAGATCCATCGTGTAGTAAAGGGAGACCTCACCTTTGTAGATCATCCCAAATATTATCAGAAGGCCCTCAACTCGGCAGCCACTACCATCATTATCAATCAAAAAACAGAGGTTCCTGAAGGTAAAGCACTAATCTTTTCCGAAGATCCCTTTCGCGATTTTGTTGCCCTGATTAAGAAGTTTAAACCTTTTGAGACCGCTTCGGGCATGATCAGTCCGACTGCTATTATTGGCGCCGGCACCCATATTCAGCCGGGTGTGTTTATCGGCAACCATGTCAAAATCGGCAGCAACTGCCTGATTCATTCGAATGTAACTATTTATGATTATTGCGAAATTGGTGACAATGTGATCATCCACAGTGGCACGGTGATCGGAGCTGACGCCTTTTACTTCAAACGCAGGCCCGATTATTACGATAAGCTGCACTCCTGCGGCAGGGTGATCATCGAAGACAATGTGGAGATCGGGGCCAATGTAACGATCGACAAAGGTGTTTCCAACGATACAACCATCGGCGCCGGCAGCAAGTTGGACAACCTGATTCAGATCGGACACGACACCATCATTGGCAAAAATTGCCTGTTTGCTGCACAGGTGGGTGTTGCAGGTTGTGTTACCATTGGCGACAACGTCATCCTCTGGGGACAGGTTGGCGTTCAGAAAGACCTTGAAATCGGCAACAATGCCGTTGTTCTCGGACAATCGGGCATCGCCAAATCGCTTAAGGGGAACACGACCTATTTCGGCTCGCCTGTTTTGGAGGCACGGGCGAAAATGAAAGAACTGGCCATGATGAAAAAACTGCCGGATTTGATAGAAAAGCTGGAAGGTTAGTTAGTCAAACTGATACTCGGTCTGGCCAATCTCGTCCGGTTTGTATTTAGACGGACATTTGAGCAACAGGCTGTTTGCAACAAACTGTCCCGAATCATAATTTCCGATCAGGACCACTTCGTCCGACTGCTCAAAATCCTGGGGTTTGGCTCCAAAGTAGATCACCTCCGACTCCTCCCCGGAAGCATCAAACATGTGAAAACGCAGGATCAGGGTGTTGTCTTCTACGGTTTCGTTAATTGGCCTGCCCCGGTTTAATTCTCCAATGATGTGAAACTGTCTGCCCGGATGTTCGCGTGCCTCGGCAAAGGTTACATAGGTGTCCGCATTGTACAGTGTACTAATGATTGCTCCAATGGCTATCACTATGAAAACAAGCGCAATTACGTGTGTCCGTTTCATTTTTTCTTCTGTTCGTTTTGCTTTTTCTCAAGGTGCTTAAGTTTTTTTTCTGATGCAGACAGGCGTCGTTCCAGGTAAACCAGGAAAACAGCGATCCCCAAAAAGATCACCAGCAAAAGCAATACAACAACCATTATTTTTTCTCCAGCCATAGGGTTAGGAATTTTCTGTTAGTTCTTCAATTTTCCAATGTATGCGCATTGTTCTGTATAGTATCGTATAGAGCCACCAGGCTATGATGAACCAACCGGCAATTGCAGGAAAGAAAACCTTGCGCATCTCCGGAGCAAGGTCACCTGTCGACAGTGCGGGATTTCCGTCCAGCCCCGGATGGATGGAAGCAGTTGCAAGCCGCGGAATGATCATTATGAAAATGAAAAACAGTACAAAGGCAAACACATTGTAAACGGCAGCCAGCCGTGCTTTCTTCTCCCTGTCGTCGACAGAACCACGCAAAACCAGATAGGCCAGATAGGTCAGGATACCAACAACGGCACCATTAAGCTTGGGGTCGTTTACCCAGAAACTCCCCCAGGTAAATTTTGCCCAGACCATTCCTGTAAGCAGGCCAAGTGCGCCAAAGAACAGTCCAACCTGAACCGCAGCATAAGCCTTCAGGTCATCTGAAGGATCGTTTCGCAATAAATGCCTGATGCTGAAGACCAGTCCGACAAAGAGGATGAAGATCATTCCAAACCACATCCCCACATGGAAGTAAATATTTCGGATGGTTTCGTGGAGCACGGGCAGCTGGGGAACATCAAACAGAAGTCCGCCAGCAATCACCCAGACCAGCAGCATGATACCGGCAATTTTCCACCAGTTTTTTCGAAAGTCTTGTGTCTTCATATTAATCTTTCCAAATATACGGAAATAAAACGTTCGACAAGGTTATAGCGATTGCTGTAAGCAACAGGGTCGTAATGAGACCGGGTGCAACAGCGGAAAATGTTGTGCCGTAAATCGTTTGTCCTGAGACCCTGATAAGTACAAGCAGCAAAGGCAAAATAAGGGGGAAGCCTAAAACCGCCATCAACGTAAAGTTATTCCTGGCCCTTGAGGCAATTGCCGACACCAGGCAAAGGATGGAAGAAAATCCCACCATCCCGGCAATCAGGTTGATAAAAAACAGGAAAAATGATTGAACAGGGTTGCCAAGGAACGCCGTAAAGACTAAAAATCCGGCAATAGCAAGACCAATCAGCAAACCTGTATTGTAAATGATTTTTGCGTTAATGAAAGTCGCCGGTGAAACCATCACATAATAAAAAATGTGACGCCGCTCACTTTCCTGGATGAACGCCTTCATGATGGCATTCATCGCAGAAAACAAAAGAATTAACCAAAACAGGGCATTCCATGTTTCTGTATTTATTCGCCCGTCAAAAGCCAGATATGCCAGAAACACCATTGAGAAAAGGTATAGGACCACACCGCCAAGGGCACTCTGCCGTCGCCACTCCAGCATCATCTCCTTACGCAGAAGGGCGTTCAGTTCAACAATTGTTTTCATGACATTTGGATAAAACCCAGCAATCAGGCAAAGATAAACGAAATTACCCGAATAAGCCATTACTGGCAGACAGACATTCGATATCTGTTTGCGGGAAGGAGATAAAAAATGTACTGCCCTTGCCTGGCTGACTTTCTGCCCAGATCTCCCCATGATGTTTTTCAACAAACTCTTTACAGAGCTTCAGTCCGATCCCCGATCCGGGCTCGCCATCAGTTCCTGCGGTGGTTTCCATGCTTTTCCCGGGGTTAAACAATGAATCCAACTGTTTTTTGTACATGCCACGACCTGTATCGGCAACCGCGATCAGAATACGGCGATCGGCAAGCATTTTTGCAGAAATGTTTATCTGACCGCCTGGGGAAGTAAACTTTAAGCCATTGCTGATCAGATTACCCAACAGGGAACAAAAAATCCTCTGGTCTGTGAAGATGATCATGCGTGGGGGGATATCTGTTTTGATTGCAATTTTTTTATAGAGGGCTGATGCCTGATGCATATCAATGCATTGACTGACTATCTTGTCGAGAAAGATGAATTCCGGGTCAAATTTCATGTTGCCACCCTGGACGTGAGACCAATCCAAAAGGTTTTCCAGCAAAGAATAGATGCCACGTGCTGAATTTTCGATGGAGGATGCGTGGTCCCTGATCTCATCATACGTAAGCACCGAAGTTTTTTCCCTAATCACCCTTGTTAATGCCAAAAGCGCCGTAAATGGACTTTTTAAATCATGGCCAATGATGGAAAGCAATTTATCCTTTTCATTGTTGGTTTTTACAAGCTCCTTTTGTTTGTTGACAAGTTTTTCCATAAGCCTGGCCTTATGTACAACCAAAGCGATCTGGTTGGCAGCCAGGTTGCCGTAATCGATCTCTTTTTTCGTAAACCTGTGTGGTTTGTTAAAGCCTACAAGCACAGCGCCTAACTTTTCATTGTCAACAATGAGTGGCAGCGCAAGTAAAGACCTGGTGGGATATTTTTTCGCGATATTGGGGTCCAAGTAAGGGGTGTTGTATACATCTTCAGCAACCAGAGGTTTCCCTGCGCTTATACAGGAATAGGTCATTGTAAGCTCTCCGGGTTTCCCTCCCGATTTCGCATAATATTTTCCCTCGTCGCCAGATGCTGCTATTGGAATGGTTTCCTGTTTCTTGTCATCCCATAAAGTGATGTAACAAGTATCGGAAAATAAAAGCTTATGCATCTGGTTGGCAAGCAACTGATAAAGGTCAGGCACCGAAGATTGCTTCAGTGCCAGCGCCACGATCTCGCTTAGGTGCGACCAAAAATGCTCAGGCGAAACAAATCGCTTCTCTTTTGTCTTTCGTTTTTCCATCAGAATATGGCCAAACCCTGTTTTTTTAAGAGTTAATTATAGCAGGCTTGCAAATGTACATGAATTTTTTTTTCATGCGAAATTACACACAGACGCATGAAAAAAAATCATGGGAAAGTGAAGCAGTTTCTCCTGTACATCTTTATTGTTGTATATTGTTTCAACAAAAAAAGATACCTTTTGCAGCAGAAATGTATGATAATTATAGGTGATTAAGATGAAGAAGCTCAAAGGAGCAAACTAAAAAAAGCCCCCCCGTTAGGAGAGGCTTTGAGGGTGGCTAATGGGATTCGAACCCACGACCCCCAGAACCACAATCTGGTGCTCTAACCGGCTGAGCTATAGCCACCGTTTTTCAGGCTGCAAATATACAAAATATTCAGAAGTCAAAACCTTATCAAATAAAAAATAAATCATTATCGCAACCCATCAAAAATACTCTTTTTATAAGAAATATCAGGATTATGCTAATTTTGTTTGACTTAAACAGGTATGCCCAAAATGTCGCCATCAAAACAAAAATTAAAAATTGGACTGATCGTGTCGCGAAAAACAATTCCGGCCTGGGCCTTCAACCTGACAGAGTGGATTCAACAGTCGGACTTTGCAGAACTGAAACTCGTTATCCTGTATAATCATCCCAAAGAGAAAACCCGTAGAAACATCCTGCACAAAATCCGGTTTTTTCTTTTCGCAATGCATCAGACCTTTGAGAAAATTGTCTTCAAACCCAAACCTGATGCATTAAGGGAGCATCTGATCAGCGATATTACGGGTAGCAATCCAATAGAATTAAATCCCCATCCGGAGGCATCCAGTGCCCTGCAGAAAAAAAGGGAGTCGATCGTGTCAGAACGAATAGATGTCCTTATAGCGGTGCATCCATTTCTTCCGGACGAGAGATTAATCGGGATGTCGAAATTCGGGATATGGACTGTTGAAACTTCCACCCCGCATCAAAAAGATTTTTCAACAACAGCCGTATGGGAAGTATTTCAGCAGAAGCCAGTTACAGACCTCTGTCTGACAATCCATCACAAAAAAACCATCAGATTTAAGGTTTCTTTCGCAACCATCAAGAATAGCATCCGTTGGAACAGGAATTTTCATTACTGGAAGGCAATGTGTTGCATTCAGGCAAAACTTGAACAGCTCTATAAGCTGGGCTGGGCGAAGCTGATAATTTCCGGGGAAGCATCTCCGGCTGCAACAAATAAAAAGGTACCGGGGAACCTGGCCGTGTTGGGTGGTACGATCAGGATGTTTTCGTCGTACATTGGGGGGAAGATCGGCAATTTGCTTTACAGAGAACAATGGACCATCCTGTTTTCGCTTCAAAACAACAAAAAAAACAGTCTGCAGGAGTTTCATCGCATCATACCTCCAAAAGACAGGCTTTGGGCCGATCCTTTCGTCATCAAGAAAGAAAACAAAACCTGCATTTTTGCTGAAGAGATGAGGTACAGGGAGCAAAAAGGGAAGATAATTGCCACCGAAATCGATCAGTCGGGTGTTCCCGGGAAACCCATTACCGTCCTGGAACTAAATCATCACCTATCCTATCCATACCTGTTTAATGAAGGCGGACATTTGTTTATGATACCCGAAACAACCCAGAAACGTACAATTGAGCTATACAAATGTCTAAAATTCCCGGATCGCTGGACTTATTCGAAAACAATCCTTAAAGGTTTGGAGGCGGCAGACGCCAGCCTTTTGAAACACAATGACACTTACTGGCTATTCGCAAACGTTCGGATGCATGAGGGGGTGTCGATCAATGATGATCTGTTTCTGTTCTTTTCAAACGACCTTTTCGGAGATGAATGGACGCCTCACCCTATGAATCCTATTGTTTCTGACGTACGATTCGCACGCCCGGCCGGACAAATTGCCATTCGCAACAACAGGTTAATCCGCCCGGCACAGGATTGTTCGAAAAGGTATGGATATGCCATACAGCTTATGGAAATTATTGAGCTCAATGAAACCGATTACAGGGAAAGGCACCTGCAAACATTTTTGCCCGGTTGGGAAACCGGTGTGCTCGGCGTCCATACTTATAATCTGGCTGAAGGGATTGCTGTTTCAGACGCACTGATAAGAAGAAAAAAATTCTGAGGATGACACATGTCGATTACATAAAATACACGTCTGAATATAAAGATGCGACACTCAAACTGCTAGCTATGTTGTGGTCACATCTTAATGATCAGCAGCGCAGACTTTTGTTTGAATGGCGCTATGAACAAAATCCATTTGCTCAGGAAAATTACATCTACCTGGCCATGTTCGGCATGCAGGTTGTTGGATTTCGGGCCTTTGTCCCACAAATTCTTGAGTGTAAAGGCAATCGTATTACCGGTTTAACGGCTGCTGATGCGATTGTACATCCTGATTTCCGTCGAAAAGGGATTTTTTCCGGCCTGATCCGGTTTTTTCTGCGCGACCTGGAAGATAAACGTGTCAATAATTGTGTGATTTATAACCTTTCATCCAATGAATATAGCACACCGGGCTATCTGAAGTTGGGCTGGCAAGCAACCAACGGACTCAAAAGGTTTGCGCTACACTACAATCCAATGCAAGACATCCGGTTAAGATTAACCAGGCAAAATAGCAATAAGGTCAGGTTTGGCGTGCATCAAGTTAATGATACAACATTCGAGATCAGCAATGAGGTTTATGCTGAAGAAATGACTGATCTAATTGAAAAAAGGACTGAAAAATCTGCATATACTTGCATACGCAACACAAGATACTTCAACTGGCGTTATGCTTTTAGGGACAAGACCTATATCTTTGTTTATCAGCGCATTAAAGGAAAGCTTGAGTCCTTTCTTGTACTGAATAAGGTTTCTGACAGCCAGTTTCTGCTTTGGGAGTATGCAGCATCAAACACCCAGATGCTAAAAAAAACCATCAAAGTTGCCGTTCGAGCGATTAGAATCCCTGTATTACGTTCATGGGTGCTCTCCCAACATGATTATACCAGGTTGCGACGTTGCGGTTTTATGGCAGCTCCAACCAAAATTTGGGACATGTTGGGAAAAAAGCGCCTTCCCGTTCTGGTTCGTCCGGTCAAAATTAATGTTGAAGAAAAGGATTTCTTCCTTTATGACTCAGATATCAGAAACATCGAAAACTGGCAGTTTTTTCTTGCTGACCGCCATTAAGTTCCTGATAACAGTTTAACCGACATCCCGGTACATAAAAAAAATCCCGTACTTTTGTCTAATTCCTAAGCAGATCCATCTATGCTACGATCCCTGATGAAATTTCTTCGCCTGGAGCCTATCCGCCATTTTTTGGCGCTATTTTCCAGCTCCGTAATTGGACAGGGTGTTGCGCTTATGCTTGCCCCGGTGCTTTCAAGGCTTTTTGTTCCGGATGATTTTGGACTGGCAGCTCTCTATCTTAGTATGTTGAGTATTTTGTCCGTTATTTCGACTGCAAAGTATGAGCAAGCCATTATGCTACCCAGAGAGGACAGGGCGGCCATACATTTATTTCGCCTTGTTCTGAGGCTTACGCTCCTGTTTTCAATAATGCTTTTGCTGCCTTTGACCCTCTTTCGCACCAATATAGCCAATATGCTTGGAAATCCGGCAATGGCATCCTGGATGTTATTTGTCCCGCTAAGCCTGATCATACACGGAACATTCCAGGCTTCCCTTTTTTATTCAAACCGCACCAAGATGTTTAGCCGGATGGCCAAAAGCACATTGCTTCAACAGGGCTTGATCAGTAGTTCAAAAGTGTTTGCAGGATTATTAAAAACACCCTTTAATGGTTTAATTGCAGGGCAAATCGTCGGTCAGTTACTGGCAACCTGTTTCCTCTACTTTGCCACATTGCGTCAAATGCTGAAACAAAAGATCCGTACTACAACAAAGGATCTTATTGTCCAGGCTAAGACATACAGTCAATACCCCAGGTACAACATGTTCCTGAGCCTCACCAACAATTTATCGGGCAGCCTTCCCATCTTCATGTTCACCTGGGGCTTCTCGGCAGAGGTGGCCGGTTTGTATGCATTCGGTTATACTTTCGTATTTCGTCCGGTAAGTCTTTTTTCACAGAGTACACAGCAGGTGCTCTCGCAAAAGATGATTGAGCATTATCACCAGGGCAAATACATCTATCCGGTTTTAAAGAAGATGGTTGGTCGTTTTTTCATTGCCGGCCTTATCCCTTTCATACCTGTTATGATCTGGGCGCCGGAGCTGTTTTCATTTGTATTCTCGGATACCTATGAAGCTTCCGGCAGGTACCTGCAGATACTTAGTCCCTGGCTGTTCATGGTATTTCTTGCCAGTCCGCTTACTTTCCTTCACGAACTGTTTTTCAAGCAAAAAACGGCCATGATTATTGATGTCATATATCTTATTTTACGTTTCCTGGCGTTATACATTGGGATCAGGATGCAGAATGAATTTTATGCACTTGCCTTTTTTTCGGGAGTCAGCGCAGTTGTAGTCGGATATAAGCTATTGTGGTTCCTTTATCTGGCAAAACAATCTATAAAACACAAACATTAATGCAGCAGGAAGAGAAGAGATACAAAGTCGTTGTAATTCCCTCCTGGTATCCACCCCGCGGGGGTGGATTTTTCAGGGAGCACAGCATTGCACTGGCTGAGGCGGGGCTTGAGGTACATGTACTCGCCGGTATTGAAACCGGTTTACGCGATGATCCGAGAAGGTACTTCACATCAGGAAAACAAATCAAAGCCTGCTTTGGCATTTCCGAACATCAGCGTATCATACGCCGCATACCACTGGGGAGAAGGCGCAATGCCATGATTTGGGTGAATCGTGTAGCTGCCATGTATGCTGAATTTTGCAAAGAATTTGGCCATCCGGATATTATTCTGGCACATAGCAGCATGTGGGCGGGTCTTGCCGCAGCCCGCATCAAGCAGCAATGGAATACCCCTTTTGTGATCACCGAACACCGCGGACGTTTTACCGGAATTGGCGAACTGCCCGGAATGATGTTCAAACCCTGGCAAATCCCCCTGCTACGCGAAGCATTTACCAGTGCCGGTCATATTGTTACTGTCAGCAGGGCATTGCAAGCCAAAATCGGGGAAATGTCCAACATTGAAGCGTCAGGGTTTTCCTGCATCCCCAACATGACTGATACCGACTTCTTTCACATCAAAAAACAAAACAAAAACAACAAAGGTCCGTTTACTTTTTTATCTGTTGCAAACCACGAACCGTTGAAAGGACTTGATGTGCTGATCCGGTCGTTCGCCATACTACGGGAGCAAAGCCGTCATCCGGTAAGGCTTATTATCGGAGGCAAAGGCACCGATACGCCATCGTTTCAGAAGTTGGTTCATCAACAAAACGTGCAGAAAGATGTGATCTGCAAAGGCTTTCTAAACCGTGATCAGCTTCTTTTGCAGATGCAGCGGGCAGATGCCTTTGTTTTGCCTTCACGTTTTGAAGCATTTGGAATTGTATTGATTGAAGCCATGGCTTGTGGATTGCCATTGATTGCAACCCGGTCGGGCGGTCCGGAGGAGATTGTTACTGAAGAGTGCGGAATTTTGTGTGAGCCCGATAATCCGGGAAGCCTTGCCGGTAAGATGCAGCAAATGATTCACACCCTTGACAGGTATCAACCGGAAAGAATACGGGCTTTGTGCCTGAATCGTTACAGTAAAAAAACCGTAACCGGAGCATACATCCGCTTATTCGAAAAAATTTTACAAAACCAGGTTTTATGAATACCGTTAATCTCAGGCTTAATAATGGTTTTGAATGGGTGACATCGAAAAATATCACCTTTAAGGGGTATTTGTTTGACAACGATGGGCATTTCCTGACTCCTGATGAGGCAGTAAGCCTGTTTCAAACTGTTGATGGAATGGCTTTGCTTGAAGAGGTTTTGAAGCAAATTGACGGCATTTTCAGTCTCATCATTGATCTGCCGGAGGGCACGTTAATCGCAACCGATCCGATCGGGGGATTTCCGTTGCTTTATACCCGGGCTGGCACTGGATGGCAGGTTTCGGATGATGCCGGTGTTTTCGCCAGACAGGATAGAGCGTGGTCCTTTAATGAGGATGCGCAACCGGAATTCCTTGCTGCAGGATTTGTTCTGGGTAACGAAACACTGGTTCAGGAGATTCATCGAACGCAGGCCGGAGAGATTCTCTTTCTTCATCATAATAAAAAAATAGAGCAGAAAACCTATTATTGGTTTCTGCCTGAATATTTCACAAACAGGTCAAAAACCCGGCTTAAGCATGACTTAAAAGATGTATTTCAAAATGTTACCACACGTCTGATTGATTCTTTGCAGGGAAAAGCTGCAATTGTTCCTCTAAGTGGCGGGTACGATTCGCGACTGATCGCCTGCATGTTAAAGAAAGCAGATTATGATCAGGTGGTCTGTTTTACTTACGGGAAGTCTAACAAAGAGTCTGAAGTCAGTAAAAAAGTGGCTGAAGCACTAGGTTTTCAGTGGATTTTTGTCGATTACAATGATATTGACATTCAAGGTTTAACAAAAGATCCTGTTTTTTTGGATTATTGCAGTTATGTTGGAAACATCAGTTCGATGCCCTATCTTCAGGAATATTTTGCGGTTAAACATTTGAAGGAACACAAGTTGATACCTGAAGACAGCATTTATATTCCCGGGCACATTGGAGACAACATCGCCGGAAGTTATGTAGAAAAGACCATAAGAACCGGTGGCAATCATCCATGCAACAGCAGCAGTGATATCAGAAAAGGATATTTCAATTTTTTACACCTGTCAGCCGATCAGAAATCAATCATCGATTTAAGGCTTGAAAAATGGTTTCATTCATATGATCCTCCCGGTTATGTATCTGACAATTGTTATGATTCGACCACCGAGGACTGGGCACTGAAAGAGCGGCTGAGTAAGTTCATCTTCAATTCAGCTGGTGTGTTTTCCTTTTTCGGCTATCAGTGCCGATTCCCTTTGTTTGACGATGAGTTCCGAAACTTCTTCAGAACACTTCCCTACGCATTTCGAAAGCACAAGGCTTTGTATGATGAGGTTCTATCAGAGGCGTTTTTTAATCCAATGGGGGTTCACTTTCCTGAGGATGGTATGACGAAAAAGCCATTGCGTTTTAAAAACATAAAGGATAAAATAAGGTTCATGGTACCTTATGCGATCTTAAAGAACCGCCTCAGGAAGCGTGACTATATTTGTTATCAAAGGTTTACTGAAGAAATGATAAAAGACCTGAGTGTGCAAGGTGTGAAAATGCCTAAGAAGATCAACAGTTACAATGCGCTGATCTGTTTGTGGTACAGCCATCTGATAAAACGAAATCTGACGGACAGGGATCTGTCAAACTGATAATCATTCAGCAATTCGACCTTCAAAAGACTCGATAAAATCCTGCAGGTTGGGGTTTTCCTTAAAAACGTCGTCTTTGAAGAATGTAAGTACTGCTTCCATATTTTTGGGTGGTCTGAAACCCGGAATGGCCGTAACAAGCTGCATTTCCTCATTAAAGAAAGCAACGGAGGGATAGCTCATCTGACCCTGCAGCAGGGCAATTGCAAAGTTGTGTGTTGCCCGCCGCTGTCCGATGTTTTCGTTTTCATAGGTCACCCCCTGGAAAACAATGGGTTCTTCCTGTTCGGCATTCAGCTTTACCGGATAAAAGTGTGTGTTTAGCATTTCAGCAATTTGAGGATGGGAGAACGTTTCCGATTCCATCCGGCGGCACCAGCCACACCAGTCGGTATACACATCAACAAAAATTTTCCTGGGCTCTTCATTGAACTTTTCCTGCGCTTCCTCAATTGTAAGCCAATTCACTTTGGTATGATCGGAAGCATTAACACCTGACTTCCCAGCTATTAAAACAAAAACCAAAATCAATGCAATCTGATACAGTCTCATAATATATTTTTTTGTGTTTTGCAAAAGTATGTAATTCTTTGAGAATACATCAACAAAGATAACAAGTGTACAATGGATATTGTTTGCTAACTTTGTCTTTTGTTTAAATAACCGGATGTTTTTCAGAAAAGGTAAGGTTCATGCTGTTTCGCCGGGCACGATTGCTTGGCAAAGGTTCAGGCGTATTCCAACTGCAATGGCTGGTCTGGTATGGATTATGGCAGCGGCATTTCTTGCCATTTTTGGCTATCTGATCATACCCGACTCCACCCCATATGCAAATCACCAACAGTTGGAGCTGGCCACACATCCGCCAGGATCACGAATGGAAATATTAAAGGTCACCCGCAACCAGCCTTATGAAGCGCCAGGGATTTTAAACCGGATAATTTTCGGAGTGCCCAAGGCGTATAATACCATTCCAGTTCAGCAATGGTGGTTTGAAAAAGACATACTGCACTACGAAACTTATCCGGGACAGGAGGGATTTCCCGGCCTTGAAGGGTATTTTTCACTCGCTGATGTGCTTTATGCGCTAGACACATCATTCGATATCAAAAAAGAGGATGGTTTTCTGACCTTCCGTGATATTGATGGAAATTTGCATACCAGGTCCATTGCTGAATTGCAGGCTCTTGCGGCACAGGATCACATTCGTGAACAGCTATTTCTTTTGGGCACGGATCGTTTCGGCCGCGACATGCTCAGCCAGCTTGTGATCGGCACCCGTGTATCGTTGTCAGTGGGGTTCATCGCGGTGTTTATCTCGTTAGTGATTGGGATCACGCTTGGCAGCCTGGCGGGCTTTTTCAGGGGGCGTCTGGATCAGATCATACTTTGGCTGGTCAACGTGGTTTGGTCGATCCCGACATTGCTGCTTGCCATTGCTATCACTTTCGCTTTAGGGAAAGGATTTTGGCAGGTTTTCGTGGCCGTTGGCCTGACGATGTGGGTTGAGGTGGCGCGTCTGGTTCGTGGTCAGGTGATCAGCATCCGGGAAAACGAACATGTTGAAGCCGCCAGGGCACTCGGGCTAAGCAGTTTTCGAATCATCCGGCGACATATACTGCCGATTACGACAGGTCCTGTAATTATCATTTCAGCAGCAAATTTTGCTTCAGCCATTCTCATCGAGGCGGGTCTGAGCTTTCTTGGGATTGGTGTACAGCCACCTATGCCTTCCTGGGGTTCGATGATCAGGGAACACTACGGTTACATAATTCTCGACAAGGGTTATCTGGCATTCCTGCCCGGACTGGCGATTATGCTGATGGTGCTTGCATTTATGCTGCTAGGCAATGGGTTGCGGGATGCACTTGACAAAAGTGCGCAAGACTAAAAGATAAATTTATCAGGGTGCTTTCTTTTTAAGCATTGGGACAAAGCGAAAATATCCAAACTCCTGCTTTTCAAGGTTGTCGTCATTATGCTTAATGATTCGTGTCATCACCTGTGTATCTCCAGCACCCAGGGGAAGGACCAGCATCCCCCCGATCTTTAACTGATTGACCAGATCTGCAGGAACAACGGGTGCTGCTGCGGTGATCAGAATGCGATCAAAAGGTGCAAATGCAGGTAGTCCTTTATAGCCATCGCCATAAAACAATTTGGCTTTGTAATTCATTTCATTCAAGAGCTTTTTTGTTTTGATGAATAGGGTATGATGCCGTTCGATGCTGTAAACACGTGCACCCATCTCCTCCAGAATACAGGCCTGATAGCCGCTTCCTGTGCCCACTTCCAAAACCTTCAACCCCTTCTCAACCAACAGCAGCTCCGATTGAAAGGCTACAGTGTAAGGCTGACTGATGGTCTGACCTGAGCCAATGGGAAACGGTTTGTCCTGATAGGCAATTTCAACAAATGAAGAATCAAGGAAAAAGTGTCTGGGAACAGCCTCAAGCGCAGCGAGAACGCCATCATCACGGATTCCTTTGGATTTAACCTCCTCAACAAGCTTCCTTCTGAGTCCTTTGTGACGGTATGTGTCTTTCATGGTGTTTGGATGAAAAAGTCAAAAACGATCCTGCATGGTCATGCGAAAATACGTTTACGAAAATAATCAATTCAGTCAGGATAAAAAATTTTACTTTTGTCATCAATACAAAAACATTTACCAAAACACACATTAATCATGCAAAAAAGAATAGGTGTATTAGGTGCAGGCCATCTTGGGAAAATTCACATAAAATGTATCCTGGCATCAGACAAATTTCAACTGGTTGGTTTTTATGATCCGGACTCAGAAACGGCAGAAGCGGTTGCACAATCTTTCGGGATCAAGCGCTTTGGCTCTGACGATGAACTTATTGAGGCAAGTGAGATTGTTGACATTGTTACCCCTACATTGTCTCATTATGACTGTGCCTCCAAAGCCCTGAAGCATTCACGGCATGTATTTATTGAAAAGCCTTTGACCACTACACTTTACGAAGCAAAAAAGCTGATTGAGCTGGCGGAAGAGGCAAATGTAAAAGTGCAGGTAGGCCACGTAGAGCGTTTTAATCCGGCATTTATGGCCGCCAAGCCATACCTGAATAACCCAATGTTCATTGAAGCACACCGGCTGGGACAATTCAATCCCAGGGGCACGGATGTTCCCGTTATCCTTGACCTGATGATCCACGACATCGATATTATTCTCAGTGTAGTGAACTCTGGAGTGAAAAAGATCTCAGCCAGTGGTGTTTCAGTGGTTTCAGACACGCCCGACATCGCCAATGCCCGAATTGAGTTCAATAATGGATGTGTGGCAAATCTGACTGCAAGCAGGATCTCAATGAAAAACATGCGCAAAACAAGATTCTTCCAGCACGAAGGGTATATTGCGGTTGATTTCCTCAAAAAGGAAACACAGATCATACGAATGAAAGACATCGGTGCCAGCCCCGACCCCCTTGCCATGATCATCGATATGGGACCAGAAAAGAACCAAAAACAAATTTATGTTGAGAAACCTGAGATCAAGTCAATCAATGCCATCAAAACCGAACTCGAGACCTTCCACGAATCGATACAGGGCAACACAGAACCTTTGGTTACCATAATGGATGGTTATGCTTCACTGGATTTAGCCTATCAGATCATGGAAAAGATTGAAACCAATGTGAAGCTTATGGGCTAGATGGCAAAGCTGCCAGCTCAATATGCGTTTTTCCCAATGACCTCACAATATGTTTGCAGTGGCAACGTTATCAATTATATTTTCCAGCCTTTCAGACCAAAACAACACAACGGGATTTCAGCATTTCCGCGGTTCAATGCAAAGGCTTGCAAACGAATAAGACTCAATGGATAAACGGCTACAAAAGATCGAATTGATCAAATTCGTCTTTTTCGATTTCCTGGCATCTGCATTGACATGGTTTTTATTTGTCAATATCTTAAGTGCAAACAATGGTTTTGCCTTTAACAGGATTAAAGAGCAAATCTTCGTGCAGGAGAACCTGCTATTTGGCCTTGTGATCATTCCCTCGTTCTGGATGCTGCTATACTATCTGAGTGGCTCATACAAGTCCATTTTCAGGCGATCCCGTTTGGGACAGTTCGGGCAAACGGTTTTTATTTCTGTTATTGGTGTTTTGGTTATTTATTTCGTGATTTTATTGGATCAGGAGGTAACAGCAACCAAAGGCTATTATCAGTCGCTCATTCTCTACTTTGTACTTCACGTTTTTATTACCGCATTGTTCCGCTTTATATTGTCGACAAGGATTATCAGAAAGATCCACACCAGAAAGATCGGCTTCAACACAATCATTATTGGAAGTCAGAAACGGGCCATTGAGATCGCAAAAGAGCTGGAGTCACAAAAGCATTCATCAGGGAACAAACTGATTGGCTTTGTTACTGTGCAGGAGTATGACAGTTATCCGCTCGAATTGCTTCTGCCTAACCTGGGCAGTATTGAACAGGTAAAGGATATCATTGAAAAGCACGAGGTTGAAGAGGCAATCATCGCACTGGAGTCGAGGGAGAATAAAAAGATCGGTAAGATCCTTACCGATCTGTATTCAACTGACATACTTGTAAAAATCATCCCGGAGATGCACGATATTTTATTGGGATCTGTTAAGATGACCTCTATTTTCGGCACTCCGCTGATTCAGATCCAGGCCGGTTTGATGCCTCCCTGGCAACAAACCATCAAAAGGTTCTTTGACATCGTGGTTTCCGTCTGCTGCCTTGTTTTGCTGTCGCCCGTATTTCTGGTAACTGCAATTATTGTCAAGGTAACCTCAAAAGGGCCTGTTTTCTATAAGCACGAGCGCATCGGACGCTATGGAAAACCTTTCATGATGCATAAATTCCGTTCGATGTATGTAGATGCCGAGAAAAACGGGCCGCAACTTTCTTGCGAAAACGATCCCCGGATCACCCGTTTTGGCAGATTCATGCGTAAAGTACGTCTTGATGAGATCCCCCAGTTTTACAACGTGCTGCTGGGCTATATGTCGCTGGTAGGTCCGCGTCCGGAGCGGCAATTTTACATCGATCAGATTGTGGAAAAAGCACCGGAATACAAGCTGCTGCAACGAATCAAGCCTGGAGTAACAAGCTGGGGACAGGTTAAGTATGGATATGCTGAGAATGTGGATGAAATGATTGAAAGGCTTAAGTATGACCTGCTCTACCTGGAGAACATGTCGCTGGCAGTAGACTTTAAGATACTTATATACACGGCACTAATTATAGCACAAGGGCGCGGCAAATGATTCAGTCACTACAATTGATCCGCCTCTATCATCTGAACAATCTCCTCAATCATCCTGTCCGACCCATACGGGTCATATTCTGTTCTCAGGTTTAAGCCAAAAAGCCTGCTGAGCGATTGCCAGAATATGGCAGAAAAGTTTCCCCGGTAATCTTTAAGGATCTCATAAGTGGTATGGCGGGTTTCCCTGTCTATCAATTTAATCAGGATGAATCCCTGTGTTACGGTAAGGCGCCGAAGATCGTCCTCAAGCTCCTCCCGGATTGCCCTCTCCATCTCCCGGGTAAACCTGCGCCGTTCCCTGTCGCTTTCAAGAGACATAATATACTCACCATACTCCTCAAACATTTCACCGGCCAGTTTTGCAAAAGGGTATGCAGCTTTCACATTGCGAACCAACCTATTGTATCGCCAGGCTTCCAGCCTGCTGTCAAACACACGGGGGGCGACAACATCGAAAGGCTCCAGCTCTATTAACAACAGCGTGTCTCCATTCTCAACACGTGCAGTTACTGTCTTTCCCGATACAGGCTTTTGCTGTCCGGGATCTGAAGCAAAAGCTACAACAGGGAACAGGGTAAAACAGACCAGGCATACTATAGCACGAGCAGGGTTCATAGGAGTCGTTACGATTAAATGGTATCCAAAACCATCTTTATCATCAAAACGACTTAAATTACTAAATATTTTTCAGATTTGCAAATGACCGGCCGCTCAGGATGCAACTCTAAGCCGTCCGGGTTCCGCTTTATCGATACGCTGTCTTGCGTATTCGAGGGTCAGATGAAAAGTTTCCGCTCTATCCTCTGATGAGGGGATCTCATACATGGCATCCAGCATGACCAGTTCACAGATGGAACGCAAACCCCGGGCACCCAACTTAAACTCCACCGCTTTATCAACAATATAGTCGAGCACATCGTCATCAATCACCAGCTTCATATTATCCATCTCAAACAGTTTTACATACTGTTTCACCAAAGAGTTTTTCGGTTCAGTAAGAATCTGCCGCAATGCATCGCGATCGAGCGGATTCAGGTAGGTAAGCACGGGCATGCGGCCTACAAGCTCTGGGATCAGGCCAAAGCTTTTCAGGTCTTGTGGTGCAATATATTGGAGGATATTATCCCGGTCGATGCGTCCGGTTTTGGCAGCGCCGTAACCGATGGCATTGGCCTGCATGCGCGCCATGATCCTTTTCTCGATACCATCAAAGGCACCTCCGCAAATGAAAAGGATGTTCTGCGTGTTCACCTGGATCATTTTCTGCTCAGGGTGCTTCCTGCCGCCCTGTGGCGGCACATTCACAATGGCTCCCTCCAGAAGCTTCAGGAGTGCCTGCTGCACACCTTCACCCGAAACATCCCTTGTAATCGAAGGATTGTCGCTTTTGCGGGCAATCTTATCCACCTCATCAATAAAAACAATGCCCCGCTCAGCAGCAGCCACATCATAATCGGCAACCTGCAACAGGCGCACCAGGATACTTTCCACATCTTCACCCACATAACCCGCTTCAGTGAGTACTGTGGCATCGGCAATGCAGAACGGAACCTTCATCTTTTTCGCAATGGTTCTTGCCATCAAAGTTTTACCGGTTCCCGTTTCCCCAACCATCACGATATTCGACTTCTCAAGCTCAACACCATCCACATCATCACTGCCGGGAGGTGTGTGGTTGATACGCTTGTAATGGTTGTAAACGGCAACCGACAAAACTTTTTTAGCATCTTCCTGGCCAATCACATATTGGTCGAGGTGCTTTTTGATCTCCGAAGGCTTAAAAAGCTTGAATGAGGGGATTTTGGCCTTCTCGAACCGCGACTTTTCCTCCTGTACAATCTGAGACGCCTGGTCCACACAACGTTCGCAGATATGCGCATCAATACCGGAAATGAGCATATCCACATTTTCACCTTCGCGGCCACAAAAAGCGCACTTCCTGGTATCTTTTGGAGTATTTCCCGATCGCTTTGCCATCACTGATTCCGTTATTTTTCAGAAGTTTTCTTATTGGAGATCAACACCTCATCGATCATGCCGTAGTCTTTGGCTTCAACGGCTGTCATCCAGTAATCGCGGTCAGCATCTTCCCAGATCTTCTTATAATCTTGTTTTGAATGCATGGCAATGATCTCGTAGAGTTCCTTTTTGATCTTTTGGATCTCCCTGGCAGTAATCTCGATATCTGAGGCCTGCCCTTCGGCACCACCCATCGGCTGATGGATCAGAATGCGGCTGTGCTTCAAAGCTGTGCGCTTGCCATCTGTTCCGGCGCTCAGCAAAACAGCCCCCATCGAAGCGGCCATCCCGGTACAGATCGTCGCAACATCGGGCGCAATGTACTGCATGGTATCATAAATGCCAAGACCGGCATAAACTGATCCTCCGGGCGTATTAAGGTAAATCTGGATGTCTTTCTTTGGATCCACAGATTCCATATAAAGAAGCTGCGCCTGGATGATGTTGGCAACGTAATCGTTGATAGGCACACCAAGAAATATAATTCTGTCCATCATCAAACGGCTGAATACATCCATGGTAGCCACATTCAATTGCCGCTCCTCAATAATGGTCGGACTGATATAATTGCCATATACCGAGGTATAGTCGTGCATGGTAATGCTGCTGATCCCCCTGTGACGGGTAGCATATTTATGAAAATCTTCTGCTCTGCTCATGTTTTATTCTTTTGGGTTTTCTTTTTCTGATTCTGCATTGGGTTCCTGGGTATCAGGACTGTATTTCTCGTTGACCATTTTTACATAGTCATCCATCTCCATATGGATTTCGTTCAGTTTCAGTTTCTCTTTGAAAAGTGCCATCAGCTTTTTATCAAAAAGGTGATCATAAACCTTTTTTACCTCCTCTTGCTTGCTGCCCAGCTCTTTCACATATTTATCGAGTATTTCCTGGGGCAAATCCGTTTGGCCATACTGAGCCAGCTGCGCTTTGATAAAATACTCGAGCTCGCTGTTCACCTCTTCCGGTTTCACTTCAATCTCATATTTTTTGAGAAGATGGTTTTCGATGAGTTGCCATCTGAAGGTGTCGGCTGCTTTCTCAAACTCATCTTCCACCTTCTCAGCTGTGAGCTCCTCCTTGTTGTTTTCAAGAAGCCACTTCTTCAAAAATGACTCCGGCAAAGGCAGTTCTGTGATCCCGATCAATTTTTCTGAAACCACATTGCGAAAATGCTTGTCGACATCGGTCTGATATTGCATTTCAATCTGCTCTTCAACGAATTTCCTGAAATCCTCTTCCGTTTTGATCTCTTTTCCCGGAGCTACTTTGTCATAGAAAGCCTCATTCATCTCTGCCGGCTCAATTCTTGAGATGCTTTCGATCACGAACCTGAAAACCGGATTGTGGTCCTGGAGTTCCTCTTTTTTCAGCCCTACCATAGAGGCGGCTTCCGTTTCCGATTCAACCGCTTTCAGGATGTCTATATCCACCGTTGAACCCGGTTTTGCTCCGATCAGTTGTTCTTTGATCGCTTCATCCTTAATAAAGCGGATAAAGACATTGGTTTTATTGGTTTTTCCATCCTCTTTTGGGTTTCCGTTGTCGTCGAGCTCCGTAAACTCCCCATAAAGCACATCCTCTGCTTCCGCAGTTCCTGGATTGATCATGTTTCCATGGCGCTTGCGTGCTTCGTTGATAAACTGATCGATAGATTCTTCAGCAACTTTAATCTTATGGTAATCAACTTCAATGGTATCAGAAAGTTCAAGCTCCACCTCCGGCGACAGACCGATACGGTATTGGAATTCGAATTCCTTTTGGTTGTCCCAGTCAATGTTTGCAGCGGCTTCATCGTCGGGCAACGGATTGCCGAGCACATTCAGTTTTTCCTCTTGAATGTATTTATACAATGCATCGGCCAGGATTTTATTGACCTCTTCCACCAGCACACTTTTGCCGTACATTTTGTTAACGAGGCCCATTGGTACTTTTCCCGGTCTGAATCCGGGCATTTGCATCTTTTTTTGTGCGTTTTTTAACTCTTTCGACACCTGCTCACGGTAATCCTCTTCGTTAAGTTTAATTTTTATGATCGCTTCCAGTTGGCCGGTGTTCTCTTTTACGATATCCATTTAGATTCAGATTTTTGTATGTTATTGATCAGGTTTTCCGGAACCATCGGTTTGATTTTGTTGTTGTGCTTTTTATATACCATTCAAAATCAATCAGAAGGTTCACTTCAAGCCTTGAATATTTTGAGGCACAAAGATAGTATTTTTATGAAGACGAATTGATCTGATTTTGTTTTCCTGATGCCTTTAGCCCCTTTGGTTGATTCGTTGAATGGATAAATAGACGTGCCAAAGTCTTATATATTGCAACCCGAAGGGTCGAATATTGATCGCCATGCGCTAACAAAGAAAGCAGTTTCATTATGATGCGTTTTTTGCAGAAAACTCATATAAGTGGAAAGTTAAAAATGCAAAAAGCCCGGACCATCGATCCGGGCTTGTGACCTGGCTGGGACTCGAACCCAGGACCCCATCCTTAAAAGGGATATGCTCTACCAACTGAGCTACCAAGTCATCAAAAAAATAAAATGCCTTATTTTTTGAGAGTGCAAAGATACCCCCATTATTGAAAAATGCAAAGGTTTTTTCAATTTTTTCGCGCAAAACACAGTGAAACCCTAAACCCTAAACCCTCAACTCTAAACCTTACACCATTCAACCAAACATCCAATCAACATATTTCGGTGCACAGGTCAAGCCCTGTGCTACAGGTGGAATCAGCAATGATCAGTTAATTACGGGATGACGTTCAAAAACAAGTGTGTCATCAAACAGCTTCCGGTACGTGATCAATGTGTGCTCCCTTTTTGCGCCAATGTGATCCATCAATTTGATCATCTTCGGATTGAAATCACCGATCCAGGTAATGATTAAGGATTTGTAGTATTGCCTGGAAGCCACGGAATTTCTCAACTCCATGATCAGTCCGGTTTCCAGTCCGCGGTTCTGGTACTCCGGTATCACGCCGAAAACAATGCCATAAATCACCCTGCAAGCCCCTCGCCGTTTATGGTAAAGGAACTGCAGTTTTCCCAAAAGGTTCATTTTGCCTTTGATGCGTTTTAAAATTTGATTGATGTCGAGTATGTTAACAAAAAAAGCCACCGGCTCATTGTTGTGGTAAGCAAAGATCACCAGCTTTTCATCCACGACGATGCGCATCTTTTTGAATGTATCGATTGCCTTTTCAAGCGTCATGGGTTGGAAATTCTCGTGAGCCTTACTCCATGCTTTATTATAAATGGTTATAAAGTCTTTGGCATACTTTTCTATATTCTTTAGCTTTAGATGTTCAAAGTGGTATCCCTGGGTCTCAGTCAGCCGCTGAAACTTTTTTTCCATGATTGGCGGCAAAACGGTGTCGGCATATATCCGGTAAACGTATTGTTCATAGTAAGTCTGAAACCCATATGCTTCAAAATGCGCCCTGTAATATTGAGGATTGTAGCTTAACAGGTAGGGTCGCTCATTCTCAAAACCATCGACCATCAAACCCCAGTACCTGTCCTTTTCACCAAAATTGATCGGACCATCCATAGCCTGCATTCCCTGGTCATTGAGCCAACTTTTTGCCGTATCAAAAAGGAGAAAGGCAGCTTGCTGATCATCAATACACTCAAAAAAACCAAATCCACCGGTCGGTTGTTTGTAAGTGTAAGCAAGGTTGTTGTTAATAAACGCGGCAATGCGACCGATCAGCTTGCCTCCGGTGTTTTTCAGGACCCATCGCTTTAGAAAGCCTGACTTGAATTGCTGGTTTTTCTCTGGGTCGAAAACGGCTTTTATGTCACTTTCCAGATGCGGAATCCAGCTTTTGTGATCTTTATAAATGATTTCCGGCACACGCAAAAAATCTTTTTCTGTATCTTTATCCTGAACTTCAATAATATGCATATGAATGGCTTTGGATGAATCGTGTTTAATAATGAAGGGATAAAAATAATGATTTCTCTTTGAAAAAATCTCGTAGGTTTGTA
>SLNX01000003.1 GCA_007132825.1 Bacteroidales bacterium
ATCTTTCACCGGTTGCAGGACAAGATCATTGAGGATGGATTTGACAAGATCATCACGAAAGGACACACCAAACACCACAAAAAGTACCTCAAAAAGCTTGGTTTCATTGAAAAGTCAGACGGTCAGTTTGAAATGCAGCTGGTGGCATAAACACCACTTCATCCTTAAAGATCGAACTTTTTCATCTTTTTCCACAATGCAACCCTGCTGATGCCTAAGGTTTCAGCTGTTTTGGTCTGATTCCATCCGTGCGTTTCCAAAACCTCAATAAGTTCCTGTTTGGAAATCTTTAACCTGCCTCCACGGGTTTTTTGAGGCGGTGGTGATTCATTGGCATCTGCAATCATTTGGGTTTTATCACTTACTGATTCCAAAGATGCAGGTTTTGTAATGGATGCCGGCAGGTCTTCAACCTCAATGGTGTTTCCCTGAACCAAAACAAAGGCATGCTCCAGGGCATTCTGCATCTCCCTCACGTTGCCTGGCCAATCATGGTCCATCATCACGCGCAGCGCCTCCCTGCTCAGTCCTTTGACCTGCTTTCCGGTTGAATGAACCAGTTGCCTGATGAAATGGTCAGCCAGAATAGGAATGTCCAGACTCCGTTCACGGAGAGATGGCATAATGATGGAAAACACATTCAGCCTGTAAAAAAGGTCTTCGCGAAAACTGTTATTGCTGATGAGCTTACGAAGGTCCTTGTTCGTTGCGGCAATGATCCGCATGTCAATCAGCCGGGGCCTGTTCTCCCCAACCCTTTCAATCGTCTTCTCCTGAATAACACGCAACAGTTTTACCTGGATGGCCGGACTGACCTCCCCAATCTCATCCAGAAATATGGTTCCTCCTTGTGCCTCCTCAAATTTTCCGGGTTTGTCTTTGATGGCACCGGTAAAAGCGCCCTTAACATGTCCGAAGAGCTCACTCTCAAGCAGTGTCTCAGACAATGCCGAACAATTGACCTTGATTAATGGCTTTTTATTTCGATCCGACAATTCGTGGATCGCCTCGGCAACCAGCTCCTTTCCGGTACCACTTTCGCCGCAAACCATCACATTTACGTTCGATTCCGCCGCAAGGGTGATCATCCGGTGAATGTTCCGGATCTTTTCGTGGTCGCCAATGATCTTCTTACTGAGAAAGAACGATTTCCGGCCATAAACCCCCTGCGTATTCACAATGCAATCCATCTCATCAGAAATATCAGAGATCACCAGCAAAAACAATCGCTTACCTCTCTGTTCAAAGCTGCTGGCAGACATAAAAACCATCCGCTCACCAAAGCCGATGTTCAGCACCAGTGTCTTATGAAACAACCGCTTTCCAGAAGTGATCATCTGCTGCATGCAGGTGGTCATGTCAAAAATCTGGTTATCGGTATTGTAAAACAAATCGGCAGGAAGCTCCTTAAGCTCAGGTTTCGATCCCGAAAGGTGTCCAAGCAGCTTCCCCGCAAAGGGATTCATGTAAAAAACACGCAATTCCCTATCGATCACAACCACACCCGAAGGCATTGCCTCCGCCATCTTACTGAAATCAATTTTTGCCATTGTTAACCATTTATCTGTTATGTTAACAAAGTTAATGTTAATTTGTTAACCAAAGAGAAATTTTTAACCGTTAACATAATCACGCATGTTATTGTTTTCCATGAAGTTAATAATATTGGCACAAAAATCGAATGTTAAAAGACAAAAAAATAACAAAATCATTAAAACAAACAATTATGAAAAAGGAATTTATTTTTGGAATAGCAGGATTGGTAATCGGTATCGTACTCACATCATTTATGGCATACAAAGCAGCACCCGGAATGATGCTCAAGGAAGCTGAAAGCAAATACAACTTTGAACAGTCAGTAGCCGTGTTTGAACAAACTGCCCTTGATATGGGATGGAAAATACCTACCGTTCACGACATGAAAGAAACCATGCACAATTTTGGCAAAGATGTCAGGAATGCCAAGGTTTTTGAATTGTGCCATCCGGAACATGCTTATGAGATCCTTAAGCTTGATGACGAACGCATAGTTTCCTCCATGATGCCCTGCCGTGTTTCAATTTACGAGAAATCGGACGGAAAAACATATGTTTCCTGGATGAACACTGCCATGATGGGTAACATGATGGGAGGTGTAATTGCCGACGTGATGGGGATCGCATCTGCTGATAGCGAGAGCATGATCGCTTCGATCAAAAAATAGAATCAAACAACAACACGAAGATCAGATCATTTTTATGATCCACAAAGGGGTTGAATTTCAATCCCTTTTTTTTGTAATTTAAATTAAGAGCGCACTCATGAAAGTCGAAAAAACGCCACTGATTCACAGATTTAAACATTTATTCGTTTTTATGTATCTGATTATAAGCACATTAAAATTTTTATAATTTCATAATCTGTGAACCGAACGAAGTGAGCTCATGAACTCCTTTAAAACAAACACTTGTGAATAATCTGTGGCTATAATCGACTTTTCGTAGCGGACTCAATTAAAGATGAATCGTTGAATGGTTGATTGTATCATTGGTTCACCGTTAATATTCCA
>SLNX01000101.1 GCA_007132825.1 Bacteroidales bacterium
ATCTCGTAGGTTTTTCCCGAGCGGTTTGGAAGCTCATAACTGCGCAGCCAGGGGTTATAAAAACGCAGGTCCTTGTATGTGGTATTGTGAAGAAACGCAAAGTCAACCAAATCGGTAATGGTGGTGTCTATTGTTACGGTCTGATAGGTCAGGGTTGGGTAGAGGTCTTCCGGTTTAAAATGAAAGCCGAATGCTGACGGGTTTTCAAATATGGTCTTAACCGCAAGAATTCGGAAAACATAGCGCGCGGTCTCTTCGTTCAGATGCAGGTCATAGTAGCTGTCGACACGCTGGTTGTCCAGGATGCGCCGCAACCGACTGTTTCCGATGTTATAAGCAGCAGCGGCAAGTGTCCATGAACCATAGCGCTCCTTTGCATCCAGCAGGTATGTGCAGGCAGCTGCTGTGGCTTTTTCCACATGATAGCGTTCATCCACGTCGCTATTGATCTCCAATCCCAGATCCTGACCTGTTCCACGCAAAATTTGCCAGAAACCCGTAGCACCCGCCGGAGAAACCACGTTCATCAAGCCACTCTCTATCAGAGCCAGGTATTTAAAATCGTCAGGAACGCCGTGTGCTGCCAGAATCGGCTCAATCACCGGAAACCACCTGTTGGCCCTTTTAAACAGTAAAAGCGATGAAGACTGCCAGTAAGTGTTTACAAGCAACTCCCTGTCGTAACGCTCCCTGATTTCATGATTGTTTAAAGGGACGGTCTCGCCGGCAAAACGAAGTTCATCTGCAATGGGAATGGCAGATATCATATAACCAGGGAGGAGCTGGTCGTACCTTGCAGGAGTGTCTTTTTCTTGAGATTGGAAAAATGATGCCAGCATCAGCAAGCCTGCCGCCATCAACAAAAACAAAAGGAAAATCCCGGTACGCTTCATCATGCAAAATATAATCATATAAATTAATAACTACTGAGCCCCCTCCTAAAACTATATTTGAATCGCTTTTGTGTTATTAATCACTTTTAAAGCATTGGTTATGTGTTTACTATAAAAATTGCAAATTAATAATCTGTGAATCTGTGGCTATAATCGACTTTTTGGAGCGGACTCACTACTGCAAAAATAAGGAAGAAAATGGGTTTTTATTGTGCATCATGCCTTAAATATTGAGTCTTTTAAATCAAGATGTGAATTAAAAAACAACTTGGGGTGAATTTTATACTTAATGTTGTTTAAAATTTGTAGTTTTGTGCGCATTGATTCATACATCATTAAAAAGGGAAATATATGAACATTACAGAGTTAAAAGAAAAGCGAAAGATCCTGAAAGAGATCAGTTATCAGAAAACACCTTTGTTTAGAGGGTATACTGATAAGATTTTGTACATCAATGTGGGCAACAATGAGGTTGTTGAAAAAGATGTGCCCCCCATCATGAAAGAGAAATTCATCGGTGGCAAAGGTTATGGATTGCGTTTGTTGTGGGATGCCACAAAACCGGATACCCGTTGGAATGATCCTGAAAATGAGCTGATCATTGCTCCTGGACCCGTTGCGGGAATCACCCAGTATTCAGGTGCCGGCAAATCGCTACTGGTATCCATTTCACCACAAACCGATTCGGTAATGGATTCCAACGTAGGTGGTTTCTTTGGTCCGTTTCTTAAGTTTTCCGGATATGATGCACTGGAGCTGCAGGGCAAGGCGGAGAAAGATGTCATCATTTACATTGATGGAAAAGATGAAAAGATCGAAATCTTTGAAGATCCCGGCCTTAGTGTCGACAGCCACATCCTCGTTGAAGAGCTTACCGAAATGTTTGCCCAGGACGAAAACGATTACAAAAACATTGGAATTGTATCTACCGGAGCAGCTGCAGAAACTTCACTGATCGGTATGATTAATTTTACTTTTTATGATGTGAAGCGTAAAAAGATCCGTCTGAAGCAGGCGGGTCGCGGCGGACTGGGTACCGTAATGCGAGACAAGAAGATCAAAGCCATCGTTTCACGAATCGAAGGGATAAAAGGAAACCTCAACAACGTGGCCGATATGGAGAAGATCCGTGAGAGGGGCAAGCGTTTTAACCGTGAAATGCGTGAACTCGACGATCACCAGTGCCAGATGCGTAAAAAGGGAACAGCGAACATCGTGAATGTGATGCATGATTATGATCTGTTGCCTGTACATAACTTCAAATATGGCAGCCACGACGATGGCGACAAGATCCATTCTGATATCTTCCGTGATAAATACTTTACCCAAGGCGTTTTTGACGGCTGCTGGATCGGCTGTAACATGTCGTGCGCAAAAGGTGTTGATGATTTTCCGCTTAAAACAGGCCCTTACAAAGGACAAAAAGTTATCGTTGATGGACCTGAGTATGAAAATGCTGCCGGACTTGGCGCCAACCTGGGTATCTTCAACCCGGAATACATCATCGAAGCAAACTTCTATTGCGATACTTACGGCATTTGCACCATCACCTGGGGCACCATCGTTGCCTTCATCATGGAGTGCTATGAAAATGGCATCCTGAATAAGGAGCGCACCGGAGG
>SLNX01000064.1 GCA_007132825.1 Bacteroidales bacterium
ATACCTTCCTGGTTCATGTAGCTTGCGGATGTGTAGTAAGTGGTCCTATCCGTTCCTCCCGATACATTAAATTCGTATTCGGTAAAGATGCCATCGCGGAAAGCAGCGTCCATCCAGTCGAATGTTTGAACCGGCTGACCGTTAAAGTTGTCGTTATCCGGATCGTCCGGGAAATTGGTTGGCAGGTTTTCTCCGGCATAGAAGCCCGGGAAAAGGGCACCACCGGCTGCAGCACCATACGTTTCGACGTCGAAGCCTGAGTTGATGATCGCCGTGCGGTTGTAGCGATAAATCTCATCAGCTGTCATGAACTGATAATCATTATCATTTGCCTTACGTGAAACACCACTGCGCACGCGGAAGTTGATCCTGGCATCTTCGCCTGCACGACCTCTGCGGGTGGTGATCAGAATTACACCGTTTGCGGCCCTTGAACCGTAAATAGAAGAGGCGGCGGCATCCTTAAGTACCGTAATGGACTCAATGTCGCCGGGGTTCAGGTTCGACAATGCATTACCTGTAGAGGTAAAGATGTTCCAGTCACCTGATGCCACGGGCACACCATCAACTACATACAAGGGCTCCTGTCCTGCGTTAATGGAGCTGAAACCCCTGATACGCACCTGTGATGCAGCACCTGGCTGACCGGATACACTTTGAATTTGCATACCCGCCACCTGACCTTGCAATAGCTTTTCGGGGCTTGTGGCAGGCATGTTGCGGATCTGGTCGCCGCTAACAGTAGCAATCGCACCGGTTGCAGCTTCTCTTCTTTGCTGTCCGTAAGCAACAACCACAACCTCTTCAAGACCCACAACTGCTGACTCCAAAGCCACATTAATTACGTTGCGGCCATCAACAGGAATTTGCCGGGTAGCCATCCCGATAAATGAGAAAATCAGCGTACCGTCGGCGGGCGCACTGATCTCATATCTACCGTTGATGTCAGTTACTGTACCAATGGTTGTCCCCTGAACCTGAATCGTAACACCAGGCAGGGTGGCCCCATCGGCGGCATCGGTAACTGTACCGGAAACCTGTATTTGCTGCCCAAACAGGGTAGACCCGACAAAGAGCAGCAGACCCATTAAAATGAAAACTCGCTTCATCATGTTGTTTTTGTTTTAGTTAATAAATAGTTACCATTATGGTTTAATCCTTGATTGGACTTCAAATTTACTACGTTTTTTCCAAATAACAAGAAAAAAATAAAAAAAAGTTAAATCATTGTTAACCCCACAATCGATTATTATACAGCTAAAAAGCACAAAAAATCAGACAATGACAGCAATTATTTATACACAACAGTGCCCAAACCTGACACCGAAAACTGTTAAAGCAATGAATTATAACAAGTTAAAGCATAGTTTCCTGAAAAATTTATTACTTTTAGGCATGAATATTGTATTTATTGTCTAGAAAGGAACAAAACTTTTAAACCATTACACCGTTATATTAAAAGGAGATGCAAAACATCAATCTGTTACCAATAATCCCGGATTATAGCAAAAATCGTTAGCAAATATAAATGCTTAAGCATCATGATGAACCACAACACAAATATCGCATTCTTTTTCTCTCTCACTCTATTTGTGATTCTGCTTTCAACCTACAGACTATTTGCGCAAGGAAACATGGAGGCCCATGCACCAAACCTATTTACCGGATTGTTGCAAATGGAAATGGAACATCCCCGGCAAAAAGTATTCCTGCATACCGATAAGGATGAATATATAGCAGGAGAAAGTCTTTGGATAAAAGCATACAATGTCAATGCCATAAGTCACGAACCTGATATGCGCAGCACCAACCTGTATGTTGAACTTTTCAATGTTAAGGGTCAGGTGACATCATTGCTCATGCTGCGTCTTGAAAACGGAATCGCACATGGCGATATAACACTTCCTGACTCACTTCCGGCCGGCAGTTACCGGTTGAAAGCCTACACTGACTGGATGAATCGCTTTGATGATTCTTTGCTGTTTAGCAAAGATATTGTGATCCATAATCCGATTGAAAAAAACTTCATTAAACGCAGGGATGTATTCAGAAACAGACTGTTTAACAACCGTTTGCAACGTGAAAAAGACAACTTACAGTTTGCTTTCTTCCCTGAAAGTGGCCATCTGCTGGCAAATGTTCAGAACAATGTTGCCTTTAAGGCAGCAGATAATCTTGGCAAAGGAATTGAGGCCGATGGGGTCCTTTTTGATGAAAATAACCGGGAAATTTTAACCTTCAAAACCTTTCACAATGGCATGGGGTCTTTCAGCTTCAGGCCAGAGCCGGGAAAAAGATATCATGCAACGGTCTCCTTTGAAAATGGGGATAATATGAACATTCGATTGCCTGCGGTTCAACCCTACGGATATGTCTTATCCGTTGATCAAGCAGAAGATTTTGTAACAGTGATTGTCAATGGCAGACCAAACTCCTTGAACCAACATGGCAACCAAACAATGACATTGTTCGCACACAGCAGGGGTGTCCCCGTGCATTCTGAAACCGTTGAC
>SLNX01000032.1 GCA_007132825.1 Bacteroidales bacterium
ATTTTTCATCCTGATCTGCCCCTTTCCCAAAAACATCCAATTGGTTGTGCTTGCAGGACTTAACGTTTGCTGTACCCTTTCCCATAAGTACGTTGATTACATGTTTTGGTTTAAAAATTTCCTTGACTGCCAGAACACATTCTAACAGCTGGCAAATATATTCTTTTCCTTCAAACTTTTCCTTCGGATTCAAACAATTATCGCAAGAACCACAATTTTCCTTTTCGTATACCTCTCCAAAGTAGTTCAGCAATGTTTTTCTGCGACAGATAGATGATTCTGCATATGCGACTGTTTCCATAAGCAGTTGCATGCCAATCTCCTGTTCAGCAACCGGCTTTCCTTTCAGGAACTTTTCCATCTTCTGGATGTCCTCATAGGCATAAAAGGCGATACAATTCCCTTCTCCTTCATCGCGGCCGGATCTGCCCGTTTCCTGATAATAGGCTTCAAGGCTCTTCGGCATATCGTGATGGACCACATACCTGACATCCGGCTTATCGATTCCCATCCCAAAGGCGATGGTTGCAACAATCACTTCGGCATCTTCCATTAGAAACTGATCCTGATTGGAGACCCGAACGGCAGATTCGAGGCCTGCGTGATAGGGTAATGCCCGGATGTTATTCACTTGCAATGTGGCAGCCAGCTCCTCCACCTTTTTCCTGCTCAGGCAATAGATGATGCCCGATTTTCCCTCTTGCGACTTAACATAACGAATGATATCACGGGTGATGTTCTTGGTTTTTGGCCGGATCTCATAATACAGATTGGGCCTGTTGAAAGAGGAAATGAACTTTTCAGCCGCTTCCATCCCGAGGTTCTTCTGAATGTCTTGCTGAACTTTTGGCGTGGCAGTTGCCGTGAGTGCGATGACCGGCACTTTCTTCTCCAGGGCTTCGATGATCGGTCGCAGCCTGCGGTATTCAGGACGAAAATCATGACCCCATTCAGATATACAGTGCGCTTCATCCACGGCAAAGAAAGAGATGTCAAGGGTTTTCAGGAAAGCTACATTCTCCTCCTTTGTGAGCGACTCGGGGGCAACATACAGCAATTTGGTAAGACCACTGCGCAAATCGCTCTTTACCTGCATCACCTCAGCCCTCGTAAGGGATGAGTTCAGCACGTGTGCAATGCCATCATACGAAGCAAAGTTTCGGATCGCATCCACCTGGTTCTTCATCAGTGCAATCAGGGGCGAAACGATGATGGCCGTGCCATTACCAATTAACGCAGGCAGCTGATAGCACATCGACTTTCCGCCGCCCGTAGGCATGATCACAAAGGTATCATTGCCATCTAATAAACTCTTTACAATGGCCTCCTGATCCCCCTTAAAGGCACCATAACCAAAAATCTGCTTGAGCAGTTCACGCAAGGATACACTGCTTGTTACCTCCATGACAAAATTCTTAAATTATAACCATTGACACCTGACCGTATCCAAGGATGGCATCACAAAAACACATTTTATTACTTGAATCAATCCGGATTTTTCCCGCAATTGGGAAAAATCGTGTAGGTTTGTATTTCTATTGTAAATATAACATATTATTCGTTAATGAACACCAAATTTCGACAATATTCATACCAATTTTCCTGTTTAAGAAGTAAAATACCTTACCATGTTCCACCAATATTGAAACCATCGCGATCAAGTATAGAATAAGCAATATAGATTGATTGTCAAAAACAATTAATTTTTTCATTATCTTTCAACATTCACACTAATTTAGCTGTTTTTTGCGTCCATTATGTGATCTTTTTATGAAAAACCAGAAACTTCATACCCGCGACCTTGTAAAGCGTTACAAAAAACGCGTTGTTGTTAATAAAGTATCGGTTGAGGTCAGCCAGGGGGAGATTGTCGGACTGCTGGGTCCGAACGGTGCCGGAAAAACCACTACCTTTTACATGATTGTCGGACTGATCAAGCCAAACGCAGGGAAGATTTATCTCGACAATGGGGAGATCACGGGTGAACCGATGTACAAACGCGCGCAGCGGGGCATTGGCTACCTGGCCCAGGAGGCAAGTGTGTTCCGCAGCCTCAGCGTGGAAGATAACATCAAGGCGGTGCTTGAATTCACCAAAAAGAGCAAGGAGGAGCAGAAGGAGAAGCTGGAAAGCCTGCTCGACGAATTTGGCCTGCAATACATCCGAAAGAGCAAAGGGATTACCCTGTCAGGCGGTGAACGAAGGAGAACGGAGATTGCCCGATCGCTGGCCGTTGACCCCAGTTTCATCTTACTTGATGAACCCTTTGCCGGCGTGGATCCGATTGCCGTTGAGGATATACAAAAGATTGTGTCACAACTGAAGGAGAAAAATATCGGCGTACTGATCACCGATCACAACGTACACGAAACCCTCAGCATCACCGACAGGGCTTACCTGCTCTTCGAAGGATCCATCCTAATGGCCGGAACATCCGATGAATTGGCAAACGACCCTGAAGTCCGGAAATTATACCTCGGTGAACGTTTTAAACTGAGAAGGTAAG
>SLNX01000219.1 GCA_007132825.1 Bacteroidales bacterium
AGAAATAGCCTGAAGGGTGAGATTTCTTCGGTTGTAAGTCTGGTTACCCTAATAATATCTCTGATCCTGTGCGGGGGAGTGTCTCCAAAAAATTTAATTGTCAGGTGCATGTGGTCGGGGTCCACCCAGGTGATTCGCGAATCGTGAAGTGCTTGCTGAAGGGTCGTAAGCACCTCTTTTGTCTGATAAGTTGGTGGAATACTGATGGCCAGAAATATTCGTTTCATAGGATTTGTGTTTTCTGTCATTAATATACATTTTTCAGCTAATGAGCATGAAAAGATCAAAACAGCAATTGATGTGGGTTGAAAATGTTTATTCTTTTGGTTTTTAAAAAATATTGTAAATTTGCAATCGGCAAACGGGGAATTAGCTCAGTTGGCTAGAGCGTTTGACTGGCAGTCAAGAGGTCACCGGTTCGAGCCCGGTATTCTCCACCAAACCGGATACGGTACCGTATCCGGTTTTTTATTTTCCATCCGATTAATGTTGTTTTTCCTTCCATTGCGAAGAAAAGCTTTTAACCACTTTTGGCATGGTCCGATTGTGACCCCACCCCTTCTTTAAAAACTGTGCAGCAAAGAAATTTTTAATCCACGGAGATGGAAGGTCGAGCCTTTTGCGCTTTTTCATGGCCCACTTATATGCCCTGATTGACATCTTTTCTGAGCGGCTAAAAAGGCCCATTTTATTGCTAAGCTTTCGGTTATAAAGCAATTGATGATGCAGGTCTATCCCGACAGGACATACCTCTGTACATTTCCCGCACAAACTCGAAGCAAAGCTCAGGTGTTTGTAGGTTTCAAATTCTCCGGACAAATGGGGTGTGATCACCGCTCCGATGGGTCCGCTGTATACCGTGCCATAAGTGTGTCCGCCAACATTTCGATATACCGGACATGCATTCAGGCATGCGCCGCAACGTATGCAGGCCAGGTTTCTGCGCTGAGGGATGGCTTTAAGCAATCTGCTGCGCCCGTTGTCCAGAAGGACTACATACATCTTTTCCGGACCATCATGCTCTTCCGGTTTTTTGGGTCCAAATACCAGTGTGTTGTAAGAGGTCATCTGCTGGCCGGTGCCGTGGGTTGCCAGTAAAGGCCAGAAAAGATCCAGGTCGCGTAAATTAGGAATGACTTTCTCTATGCCTGTAATGACAATATGAATTCTGGGCACCGACATTGAAAGCAACCCATTTCCCTCGTTTTCGGTCAATGCAACAGCCCCGATTTCAGAAACCAAAAAATTGGCACCGGTAATGCTCGCTTGAGCAGAGGCAAACTTTTCCCGCAACGTTTGGCGCACAAATGCTGTTATCTCGCCCGGTGTGCTGTTAGCTGGAAGATCAAAACGATCGTGAAAAATTTTTGCCACATCTTCGGCCGATAAGTGCATGGCCGGTGTCACGATATGATATGGTTTGTCGCCGGAGATTTGAACAATGTATTCACCCAGGTCCGTCTCAAGACACTCTACCCCGTTTTTTTCAAGGAAGGTGGTGATTCCCGCCTCTTCGGTCACCATAGATTTTGATTTTACCACCTGCTTTACATGATTTTCCTCAAAAATTTCCAGGATTGCTTTTCTCGCTTCCGCCACATTCTGTGCCCAAATAATCTTGCCGCCGCGTGACGTAAAATGGTATTCAAATGTTTTGAGATGATCTTCAAGGTTTTCTAGCACGTAGTGTTTGCGCAGCGCAGCACGTTTTCGGGCCATGTCAAGGTTGCGAAACTGCTGTTTTCCAGTTGCAACTGCATCGTCATACCGAGTCATATTAAATTGAATGGTAGCACGGTGCCTCAAATCAAAAGCCTTAACCCTGCTTTCTTCCAAAAATTTTGAATGTGCCGTTTGCATTGCCCGTGTGGTCATTTTACCCGAATCTTTTCAACCCTATCAACATGTCTCCCCCCCTCGAACGAGGTATTTAAAAACAAAAGTACACATTCCATTGCAGTTTCTTCATCAATAAAACGTGCAGGCAGGGCAAGAACATTTGCATTGTTGTGCGCGCGCCCCAAACGAGCAATCTCAGGCGTCCAGCTCAATGCGGCACGAACTCCCTGATACTTGTTTGCCGTAATGCTCACACCATTGCCACTACCGCACATAACAATGCCAAATTGATGCTTTCCGGCCTCCAGGGCCTTTGCAAGCGGATGAACATGATCCGGATAATCTGCGCGTTTTTCAGAATCAGTGCCATAATCTGTCACTTCATAATTGTTCTGTATTAGAAACGTTTTTATCAATTCCTTTAGAAAATATCCTGCATGGTCGCTTGCCAGCGCTATGGGTAGAGGTTTAATGTCCATTGTTAATAACTTTTACCATTTATACAACATTAAATCATATCAAAGTTAATATATTTCATTTATTACGAATGGGTTATAAAAATCCTTCAAAATATCACCAGGATCGGAAATCTTCCATTTGAAATCAATAATAACATTATTATCAGAATAATAAATACCAAAAGAGATGCAATATTTGTTATGAAAGTTTTTTTTCACAACCATATGTGAAAAAATCGTAATAATGTGTTGATAAATTTTAATAGTTTTTTAAAAAATTAATGATCATGTTTTTATATATAAAATTTGACTGAATAACAAAATTTTAAAAGCCGATTTTATAAAAAATTTTAAACATATAATTCACAAATTTTGACATATATCCCAATGTTAATAACCCTCTTTTTACAAACATCCCTGGTTCTTAACATTTTGTTAATAATTCATAAAAAGATCAGGTTTTCAATCAGTTAAATTATATATTTCTGTTCATTTTTTGTTTATATCTTTTAAAATCTGATATTTGCAATTGATTTTCAAATTATTTATCAAAGCATTGAACACCTTGATGAATATGAATAATTATTTAAAATATATTATTAATCATAGTAATTGCTTTTAATTTTTAATTCTGTTTTTTTAACAGAAAAATATAACAATCAAATGTAAAACAATCATTAAGGTATTTTAATATTTTAAAAATTGTTGTAAATTTGAGACTCAAAATAAAAATTTATCAGCGCATTGCATGCAAAATCGCAAACAAAATATAGCAATTCAGTATTAATTAAATTACCCAATATAAAACAAAAATTTCATGGAAAAGGTAAAAATTCTCATCGTAGAAGATGAAAGCATTGTTGCAAAGGATATTCAAAATAGCCTGAAAAAGATTGGATATCAGATATCTGGTGTTGTTAACAGTGGTGATAAGGCAATCAGGGAGGTAGAAGAAAACAGGCCTTCCATTATCCTGATGGACATTATGATCAAAGGCTCCATGACAGGGATAGAGACAGCAAAACAGATTAAAGAACGGTTTTCAATTCCTGTAATTTTCTTAACGGCATATGCTGACGATAACACACTTAACAAGGCGAAGGTAACAGAGCCCTATGGATATATTATTAAACCGTTCAGAGAAAAAGAACTGCAAACAACCATAGAGATGGCTCTGTATAAGTATGAAAAGGACGAAGAGGTGAAAAAAGAGCGCGATTTGTATCATTCGCTCATAGAAAACAAAGAATCAAAGGATTCCATTTTTGTCCGTGCCGACTACAGATTAAACAAGATAAATTTTGACGACATTTTTTATGTGGAAGCACTAAAGGATTATGTAGTAATCAATACCAGCGACAATAGCTATACCACGCATACCACAATGAAAGAGATGGTTCGGATTCTTCCTGCCAAAGACTTTGTCAGAATACATCGTTCCTTTATTGTGAACCTAAATAAGATCTTTTCGATCAAGTACCCCGACCTGGTGATTGAGGGAAAGATGAAGGTATTGCCGATCGGCGGCTTATACCGCAAACAACTCTATAGCAGGTTGAATTTGATATAGAAGCATAACAAGCACCAATTTAAAAAAGCGCCTTTTGGGCGCTTTTTTTGTGAAAGCAAGAAACAACAGACAATCAAAAAGCGTTCTTGCAGATTTCAAAATCCAGCTCTTTCTTCAGAAAATCGGCACGCTTAATGCGAATTCTTACCGGACTACCCAATTTATATTCCTTTTGTGTATTGTAACCAATCACCCTGAAATTATCTTCATCCAGAAAATAATAATCATCCTCCATGTCGCGCAATCTAACCATCCCTTCACACCTGTTTTCTTTGATCTCAACATAAATTCCCCATTTTGAAACACCTGAAATCAAACCATCAAACTCCTCCCCTATCTTATCAGACATAAATTCAACCTGCTTGTATTTAACCGATTCCCTTTCAGCCTCCTGGGCAAGACGCTCCATTTGTGAGGCATGCTGGCAATGCTCCTCATAAATACCCTGATCTGCAGAACCGGCACCAAATTCATAGGCAGCGAGCAAGCGGTGCACCATCATGTCAGGATATCTGCGAATGGGAGATGTAAAGTGGGTGTAATGATCAAATGCAAGACCGTAGTGTCCTATGTTTACAGTAGAATATTCTGCTTTTGCCATGGTTCTGATGGTAAGGGTTTCGATCATATTTTCTTCCCCCTTGCCACGCGTATCATGCAACAGGCGATTGAACGATTTTGCAATGTTGTTTCGTGTATCGGTTTTAATTTTGTATCCGAGCTTTTCAACGAAATTGGCAAGCGTGTTAAGCTTTTCCGGATTTGGAATGTCGTGAACCCGGTAAACAAATGTTTTTTGTTTTTGTCCTTCACGTATTTTGCCAATTCTTTCTGCAACAGTTTTATTTGCAAGCAGCATAAATTCCTCAATCAGCTTATGTGCTTCTTTCTGATCTTTAAAATACACTTCCAACGGTTTTCCATCGTTATCCAGCTTAAATTTAACTTCCTGACGCTCAAAGTCTATTGCTCCCGCACGCATCCGCCTCTCCCTGATACGTACGGCCATTTCGTTCAGTAAACCTATCTCCTTATGAAACAAACCGGTACCCGATTCAATGATCTCCTGGACTTCATCATAGTTAAACCGGTGATCGCTGTTGATAATAGTTTTGCCAATCCACTTTTTCAGAATCCGGGCCTGGTCGTTAATGGTAAAAACCACTGAATAGCAAAGCTTGTCTTCATTTGGACGCAGGGAACAAACCATATTCGACAGTTTCTCTGGAAGCATGGGTATGGTCCTGTCAACAAGGTATATTGATGTTGCACGCTCACGCGCTACCTGCTCCAGCAAACTCTTTGGTTCCACATAATGTGTAACATCGGCAATATGAACACCCACCTCCCAGGTAGAATCCTTAAGTTTCTGAATCGATAAGGCATCATCAAAATCCTTTGCATCAGCCGGGTCAATGGTGAAGGTGGTTATTTTTCGAAAATCACGGCGCCCCGAAATGTCATCTTTGGATATGGTTTCGGATACTTTTTCTGCCTCTTTTTCAACTGCCGGATCAAACCGGGAAGGAAGGTTATATTCTGCAAGAATGGCATGCATTTCAACCTCATTGTTACCGGGCTCACCCAATACCTCAATAACCTTTCCGAAAGGATTTTTAGAGGGAGGAGACCATTCAAGAATTTCTGCAATGACCTTCTCCCCTTCTTTTGCACCGTTTAAATTCTCCGGAGCAATGAAAATGTCGACCGGCATCGATTTGCTGTCTGGCAACAGAAAAGCATATTTTCCGGTACGCTGAATAACACCAACAAAAATATTTTTGGAACGCTTGACCACCTTGATGATTTCCCCTTCGGTTTTCTGGTTCTTGCGCCTTGGAAATAAACGCACTTTTACCACATCACCATGAAGGGCATAACCGGTGTTGTTTGAAGAAATACGGACATCTTCCAGCAGGTCATCTGTAATTACATAAGCCTTGCCTGTTTGCTTCATGTCCACAATCCCCTCAATGATTGGCCCGATCTGCTTTTGCTTTTCAAGGTATGCCGGACTCAACTTAAATTTTCCCTTATAGGCTTCTATCAGAACACCCTCTTTGGCCAGAGAATAGAGAAGTCCTGACATATACTTTTTATGTTCTTTTCCAGCATCACCAAGCGCTTTGGCAACCTGTTTGTAATTAAATGTTTGACGGGGAACAGATTCAAATGCCTGAATCACTTTTTCCCTCAGTTGCTTTTTGATTTTTTCTTTTTTTGATGCCATAACAAATCGTGTGGGTTTCAAAAATGACTTATTTAAGAAATTTTAAACAAGAATAGGATACAAATTTCGTAATTTCGTAGGTTCAATATATATACGAATAAACTGAAAAAGACATATATGTCCTCATCTTTTGAAATATTACTCAATAAACTAGACCGTTTTATCCGGCGATACTATCTTAATCAATTAATTAAAGGTAGTCTTTTTTTTGGAGCAGGCCTTATCATTATCTTTATTCTTTTCATAAGTTTTGAATATTTTGGTTATCTGAGCACCAATGTCCGTTTTGTGCTTTTCTACGGCTTTTTATTGTTCAATCTATTTGTATTCATAAAATATGTGCTGATACCTCTTTTGGGAATGTTGCGGATTGGAAGAAAAATTGGTCCGGAACAGGCTGCAGACATTATAGGCAAACATTACCGGAGCGAACTGAATGATAAAATAACCAATGTTTTACAACTTAAAAAATATCTTAGTGAAAACCCTGAAAATGCGGCACTGATCATTGCAGGGATTGATCAAAAAACAAACCAGATCATTCCGTTACCGTTTCAACGCGCAATTCCTTTGAAAGGGAACCTAAGGCTGGTACCCTATTTCGTAATTCCCCTTCTGTTTGTAGGAATATTTTATTTGCTTCAGCCCGCATTCATTATCGAGCCGGCAAGTCGTATCGTACAATACGACACACATTTCGAACGGCCAAGGCCTTTTGATATTCAGATGATATCAGAAAAAACGGCCTTCAGACACGAAGATGTGGAGATTAGGGTGGAAGCCAGCGGCCAAATTGTTCCCGCGTCTGCAAACATGCGGCTCAACGGTGGTAACTTCAGAATGAATGAGGAGAAAACCGGAGTCTTTTCACGGACGGTACGAAATGTTCAGGACAACCTCTACTTCTTTATAGAGGCACAAGGCTTTAATTTCGGTCCCTTTGCTGTTGAAGTTTATGAAAAACCGTCAATCAGTCATTTTCATATAGATGTCGAATATCCGGATTATACCGGACTTTCTCCCGACTCCTATTCAAACATGGGTGACCTTTCTGCGATTCGCGCATCTCAAATTAAGTTTACGTTTTATACCGATGGCAACAGTGAAATTCTTTTCAAAATAGAAGATAAAAAAATACCTTCAGAACAGGTCAGAAGAGGTGTTTTCCAGGTTGAAACCGTAGCAGAAGAATCCTTCGAATACAGCGTGTTTGCGCTTAACAAGGAACATGGCAAAGGAGACAGCCTGAGGTATTATGTAAATGTTCAGGCTGATGCGTATCCAAGGATTGCCGTAGAGGAACACAGAGACGATGTTTTGCTGGCACATTTATTCTATCGTGGAACCATCGAGGATGATTTCGGATTCACCACCCTATACTTTAAGTACCGTACGATGGATCAGAGACAGATTAACAGAGGCGAAAATGTTCCTTTTTTCTCTGAAACCGTCACTATTGATCCAAATCTTAGAAACCAAACATTTTATCATTATTTTGATCTGCAATCGATATACGTACAACCCGGGGAAACGGTGGAAATATACTTTGAGGTTTTAGACAATGACATGATCAACGGACCAAAGGCCTCCAGGAGTCAGCTTTTCACTTATTACATCCCAACAGAGGATGAGATCCTTGCTGAACAGAGGGCCACCGAAGAAAGGGTTGAACAGGGCCTCAGCGATGGCATTGGCGAAGTTAGACAGGCCAGGGATCAAATAGAGGAGCTAAGGAAACAGTTACTTGAAAGCGATCGCATAGGATGGGAGCAAAGAGAAATGCTGCAGGAGTTGCTTAACAAGAAGGATCAAATGGAGGAAAAGATTCGGGATATGGCCGATGAGCAGCGCGATACAGATACAAGAACGGAACAGTTCAGGGAAAGCAATGAAAGACTGAAGGAAAAGCAGGAGGAGCTTCAACAATTATTTGATGAAGTTTTAACTGACGAATTAAAGGAACTGTTTGATATGATCAGACAGGAACTGGAAAACATGGACAGGGACCAGGTTTACGAAATGCTTGAACAGATGGAATTTGAGTTTAGGGACTTAGAACATCAGATGGACAGAACCCTTGAAATGTTCAGACAGTTTGCAATGGAAAGAATGCTGCAGGAAAGTATTGATCAGCTGAAGGAACTCGCAGAAAAGCAACAGGCACTGAAAGAAGATACCCTGGGAGAAGGTGATGCTGATGAAATAGCCGGAGAACAGGAAGATATAAATAAGGGTTTTGAAAGGGTACAGGATTTGCTTGAACAATTCCGTGAAACCAACGAGAAACTTCAGCGCCCCAATGAATTGATGGAAACCGGAGAGTTTGAAGAGAGCATTATGCAGGATCTCGAAAACGCGCTTGATCAGCTGCAAATGCAAAACAGGGACATGGCAGCACCTTCACAGCAGGATGCCGGAAATAAAATGGAAAGCCTTTCTGATATGTTAACAGACATGCAGCAACAGATTTTTCAACAACAACTTGCCGAAGATGCCAGGGCAATTCGTATGTTGCTGGAGAACCTTCTGAGGTCCAGTTTTGCTCAGGAAGATTTAATGGAAGAAACGCGTCAGGCAAACGTAAATGATCCCCGTTATTTGGAAATGATCCGCGAGCAAAGAAAGATAAAAAGTGACATGCAAATGATAGAAGACAGCCTGATTGCTTTAAGCGCCAGACAGGCAGCAATTAAACCTTTTGTAAACAGGGAAATTGCCGAAATTCATATGCAAACGGAACAGGGAATCAATTTGCTGATCAACAGAAGAAGACATCAGGCAGCAACGCGTCAGCAACTGATTATGACGCATATAAACAATCTTGCACTAATGCTCAATGAGAGTTTGCAGGAAGTGCAGCAGCAAATGGCAATGGGGCAGGGGACTGGAAATGACAGCGATATGGGAGAGGGTATGCCCTCTTTTCAGGATTTAAGTGAGATGCAGGAAATGCTTAATGAAATGTTGCAACAAATACAGGAAGGACAGCAACCAATGCCTGGAGAAACAGGAGAACCAGGAATGTCGATGAGCGAACAAATGGCCAGGATGGCAGCCGAACAGGAGGCTATACGTAATCAGCTCAGGCAACTTACCGATGAGATGCGAAATCAGGGCCGTGAAGTGGGAGAGGAGTTTGATCAGTTGCAACGCGATATGGAGCGCTCTGAACTGGAAATGTTAAGGAAAGAATTGTCAACACGCACAATTATGCGCCAGGAACAAATTCTCACCAGGCTTCTTGAGCATCACAGGGCTGAGCTGCAAAGGGAACAAGAGGCCCGCAGAGAAGGAACTACAGCAAAAGATTACGATTTGAGTAACCCTGAAGATTTTTTTGAGTATAATAGAATAAGGGAACGCGAGGTAGACATGTTAAGAAGTCTTCCGCCCGGATTAAGGCCTTTTTACAGGTCTTTGGTTGAACAATATTTTCTTCATGTAGACTGATATGAAAAATAACTACCTTAACAGGGAACTAAGATTAAAGGCTGATATCAATGAACTCAATAAGCTGGAAGATTTTATTGAGCAAATCTGTGATGATTTCCATGTATACGACTCATATTTTGGAAATATTGTAGCCTCAAACAACCTGGCGCTTGAGATTTGCAGTGCGTGCAATAATGAGAAAAACTTTTATTTTGATATATATTTCAAAAAGAAGCCAACGGGTATGTTTTTTACTCTAAAGGTTTATGATTGTTTTTTGGACTTTGCCAAACAGTATGAAATTGTCAAGGAAAAGAGCACAGATGCGCCAGATGCATTTAACGGTTACTGGCACCGAATGATGATGCTGCGTATGCTTAGCGATGAAATTATCATAGACCCTGCAGAAGAAACATTCACTATGGTCTTTCACGTTACAGG
>SLNX01000090.1 GCA_007132825.1 Bacteroidales bacterium
TCGATAATCGTTTATCATTTTTCACTATATTTGGATGGCTATTGTTTTGCCCCTTTCGGGGGATAAATTTTTGTGGCATGAGTGCTGAACAGGATTTGCAAATTCGTCTGGTGTCCGACCCCCTGGCATATTACACCTTAATGCTCAGGGATATACAAAAGGCAACGAATTATGTTTTCCTTGAGATTTACCGGTTTCGCAGCGACGAGATCGGCGCCCGGTTTCGTGACAACCTGATCAAAAAATGTTATGAGGGGGTTCGGGTCTCCTTATTGATTGATTCCTGGGGAGCTTCGTCCAACTATTCTTTCTTCCATGATCTGATTGAAGCAGGTGGGCATGTTCGGTTTTTTAAGAAGATACGGTTTAGCTGGGACGGCTTCACCAAAAGCCACAGGCGTGATCACCGAAAAATTCTGGTCATCGATGATGACATCACTTATATAGGGTCGGCAAACATCTCCTCATATTCGCTCAATTGGCGGGAGTCAATGTTTCGCATCAAAGGTCCGATAGCAAAAACCTTCAAGCGGATTTACCATGAGAACCTCCGTCTTCATAACAAGTATTTTTATGACAAACAGGCCTATACCAAAACCATCTTTTATAAGGATTTCGAGATCTTGCGTGATGTGCCCTCCATTCCCTGGCAGCCTGTTAAAAAGAAATACCTGGAGTTGATCAATAATGCCAGCCGTGAAATCGTCATCGAAACGCCCTATTTCCTCCCCGGAAGCAGCCTTCGAAAAGCTTTGGTCGATGCTGCCCAGCGGGGTGTAACAGTAAATGTGCACATTCCCAAAAAATCAGATGTGGGAGCTTTGGACCTGCTTACATCCAAATACCTGGGAGAGATGGCCGAACAAGGGGTCAGGTTTTTCTTTTTTCTGCCACAAAACCTGCATGCAAAAATTTTTATGGCAGACAGGAGGTATTTTGTTATTGGGTCATCAAACTTTGATTACAGAAGTTTTCGTTACCAGCATGAGATTTGCCTGGCTGGTGAACACAAAAGCCTGATCCGCCAAATCATAAGCCACATCAACGAAACGCGAAAAGATGCCGATCCTTTTAATTATGAATACTGGCTCAAGAGACCTATGATGCAGCGGTTCTTTGAGTGGGTCCTGATACCCTTCCGTCATTTGTTCTAAACAAATTTTTTCTGCACACCCCTTTTGGGAAACACTTTTTCGCTTCTTTTTCTTATTTTTGAGCCGTTAACCGAAAATTCTCTCAACAACATGCTGAAAAAACTAACTGAACTTCACGACATGGCCCGCGGACACAGCCGTCGGAGGCTGGCATTGGCTGCAGCCCACGACGCCCACGCTATGGAGGCCGTGATCAATGCCTGCAAAAACAACATCGTGTCAGGAATCTTTGTCGGAGATGAACAAAAGATCCGGGAGATCGCTCAAAACAAGGGGTTTGACCTGTCGGAGTTTACAATTATCAATGAACCCGACAACGCTAAGGCCGCAGCAATTTCTGTTAAAATGGTTCGCGACAAGGATGCAGACATCCTGATGAAAGGCAACCTGGGAACTGCAGTGCTGTTAAAGGCCGTTCTCAATAAAGAAAATGGTTTAAGAACCGGGGAACAGATCTCCCACCTGGCCGTTTTTGAACTTCCAACCTATCACAAGCTTATTGCGTTAACAGATGCCGCAATGAACATTGCGCCCGAGTTTGGTGAAAAGGTTTCCATCACCCGCAGCGCTGTGGTGTATTTACAGCAGCTTGGCATTAAAACGCCAAAGGTAGCCATGTTAAGTGCGGTTGAAACGGTTAATCCCGCAATGAAGTCGAGCATGGAGGCCAGCGCCATTGCAAAAATGGGTGATCGCGGACAGATCAAAAATTGCGTCATCGACGGTCCGCTGGCTTTTGACAATGCCGTAAGCAAAAAAAGCGCCGATTTAAAGGGTATCATAAGCCCTGTAGCAGGCGATGCCGACCTTTTGGTGGCTGACGACATTGATGCTGCAAACGGTCTCTACAAGGCCTTTATTTACTTCGCACAGGCAAAATGTGCAGCGGTAATCCTGGGTGCATCAGCGCCAATTGTTCTTACCTCGCGCGCCGACACAGACGAAACAAAACTCAATAGCATTGCGCTTGCTGCTGCAGTAAACCAGAAATAGCATCCAAAAACAAAACAAACACAACACACATGGAAAAAGAACTGATCCTGGCCATTAATCCCGGTTCCACGTCAACAAAAATCGCTGTTTTTCAGAGCACCAAAGAGGTCTTTCTAAAAAACATCAAACACTCAAGGGAAGACCTTAAGGCTTTTAAAAATATTACTGACCAATATAGCTTCCGCAAGAAAATCATCCTGGAAGAGCTGGAAAGTGCCTCATTTGATATCAATCTCATTCGGGTTATTGTGGGTCGTGGTGGACTTGTAAAGCCCATTCCTTCTGGGGTATACCATGTAAACGACAGGCTCGTGGAAGACCTGAAGGCTGGAATTATGGGACAGCATGCAAGCAATCTCGGAGGGCTCATTTCCAAAGACATTGCAGACTCCATTCCGGATGCACGGGCTTACATAGCCGATCCGGTTGTGGTGGATGAGCTGGAAGACATTGCCAGGATTTCCGGGCATCCAAATTTTCAACGGGTTTCCATTTTTCACGCCCTCAACCAGAAAGCCATTGCCCGCCAGCACGCCAAATCGGTAACGCGCTCTTACGATGCGCTTAACCTTGTGGTTGCCCATTTGGGCGGAGGCATCAGTGTTGGCGCACATTACAAAGGTCGCGTCATCGATGTCAATCAGGCGCTTGACGGTGAAGGGCCTTTCTCTCCCGAAAGAAGCGGAACTCTGCCCTCAGGAGCACTGGTGGAAATGTGCTTCAGTGGGAAATATACCAAAGAAGAGATCAAGTGTATGATAACCGGACAAGGTGGGTTGGTTGCTTATCTTGGTACAAATGATGCTTATGAGGTCGAAAAACGCGCACATTCCGGTGATAAAGAAGCACAACTTATCCAGGATGCGATGGCTTACCAGGTTGCCAAGGAGATTGGCGCCATGTCTACTGTTTTGAAAGGCCAGGTGGATGCCATCCTGCTGACCGGGGGCATCGCTTACGGCAAACCCTTTGTGGAAGCTGTTTCAGAAAGGGTAAGGCACATCGGACCGGTGTATGTTTATCCGGGAGAGGATGAAATGCGTGCACTCGCAATGAACGGACTCATGGTTTTCAACGGAGAAACAGAAGCGATGGATTACACTTGATAATTGTTAATTGTTAATTGTTAATTGTTAATTGTTAATTGTTAATTATTAATTGTTAATTTTTGATTGTTCACTGTTTCTTTTGGCCCGCGGAATGTGTAGAATGAACGTGCTCCCCATTCCCTCGCGAGAGTGGAAGTCGATGTGGCCACCGATCCCTTCAATGATGTTTTTCACAATTGAAAGGCCCAGCCCCATCCCTTTGGCTTTGGTTGTAAAATAAGGATTAAATATGTTTTCCTTTTGATCATCCGAAATGCCACAACCCTGATCGCTGATACGAACGATGCAGTTGTTTCCTTCAAGTGAGCATTCGACTACAATTTCTGCAACCTCATCCTTGTCATAAGCCTGTAAAGCATTCTTTATCATATTGTTAAACACCCTGAGCATTTGTTTTCTGTCTGCATGAACAAAAAATTCGTCATCATTTCCGGAGAACAACAACCGTATGTTTAGTTTTTCATATCCCTTGTAAAGGTCCAGTACCTCAGGTATAAATGTTCTGAGATTTAGGTTGTCGTTTTCGCCGGCGGGCATCTGGGCAAAGTCGGAAAACTCTTTGGCAATAGCAGACATGTTGTCGATTTGTTCCACCATGGTTTTGGTAAAACGCTCCAGCCGTTTATCCCAGTCGGGAACTTTGTCTTTCCAGGCTTTTTCAAGGTACTGGACGCTCAATTTCATCGGTGTGAGCGGATTTTTTATCTCGTGTGCAACCTGTCGGGCCATCTCCCGCCAGGCGGTTTCGCGCTCACTTTTGGCAAGCAGATCTGCACTGATGGATAGTTCATCTGTCATTCGATTGTATTCCCCGATAAGACTTCCAATTTCGTCGTCGCGTGTCCATGCAATCTTCTCGTTGGTCTTTCCCAGCTGAATGCGGGCTAGTTTTTCGCGAATCAGCTGCAGGGGTTTTGTTACATAATTAGATATAAAGAGGGCTAATACAACGGCAAGTACCACCAACAAAACATAAATATTTACAAATGCCACAAGGAAGTATGAGAGTTCGCTTCGAAGCACTCCTTCGCGTGCAAAATAGGGCAGGTTCAGATAGGCAATTTTTTCGTGATAGCGATTGTAAACTGGTGTATAGGCTGAAAGATATTTCAAGTTGCCAATTTGTTCGGTATGGATAAAGTGGCTTTTTTGTTGCCGGTTAATGTTATGAAATGCGATCGGATCCATTTTGCGTCCAACCAGCCCCTCTTCAAAAATTCTGGGACGGCTCGATGCAATCATAAAACCGTTTGTGCTGTAAATGTTTATATCAGAAAAGAATACGTTGGAATACTTAAGTAAAATGTCATACAATCGGTGTTGCATTGAATCGTCCAGGTAATACTCATCAGCCAGCGTATTCTCAATTTCTGCAAGCACGCTGAATGTTTTTTCATGCAAAAAGGCCATATTTTTATTTTCATGGATATTGAAAATGAAAAACACCGAAGCTCCGCCAAAAGTTAATGCCGATAGCAGTAAGATCGCAATCATCGAGAACTGAACCCTGTTTTTGAAGTTCATTTTTAAAAGATCCCGGGGTTTGGTTCTGTTCACGAGCAACCAAAACACCACCACCAAAACAAAAAAGGTTATGAACAGATATGAAAAGGGGGCCACCGCCTCCAGGAAGCTGATCCGGGGCCTGCTTATTATGATCAGGGTATCTTCATCCTTTTGATAAGCCAGATGATGGTATCCGTCAAACATAAAGCTTGTAAATTCCTGATCTGACAAGTCAAACACACTTGAATAAATGTTATAAACAAAAGTGCCGAACTCATTCACAAGAATTCCGTTTTTATAAGTGGCATAGGAATAATTAATCAGTTCCCTGTTGATATCCACCGCATCATCTATCAGCAGCTCCGGAAATCCCATGTCGCGAGCCAGAAATTTAGCGTCAAGCTCTATATAAAGGTGGTAAACGGGATCATCACCATTAACGGCTTGCTCGGTTGACAAACGTGTTATATAGCTGTTCCTCCCTGTGTTGTTGTCCAGGTAAATAAGGTGGTCGCTGATGGTTTCCCTGCCATATCTGGCAATATAGTCATCAAAGAAAAAAGCGCATGGAAGTTCTACGTTGGCAGGTTTGATCAAAAGGGGCTCATCCGGCTCGCATGTTGTAATCTGCATCTCATATTTTGCCCAAAAGTCATAAAAGTAATGAAACTGTAAATAGTTATAGATTGCAGTTTCATTGTAGGGATCGCGTTTGATAAGATTTAGAAGTTGATTGTCATTAAAGAGGGCTTGTTCGATATCCCTGAACAGGAATTCGGCTACCGGATCTTGTTCAGAGGCCAGCTGAAGGGCAATGGTCGCTCTTTTGTCAAGTTCTTTCTCCTTGTTGAAGCGGTAGAGCGCAAATGTTGAAATAATGCTAAAAAGGAAAAGGGCCACTACCAGCGTCGACAAGCCGATTCTGGCCGTTTTTCTGCGCCGGTCAAGTTCAAAAACCATAACAGCTGAAATAACTAGCAGCCAGAGAAGCGGCTTGATTCCATATACCAGGAGTGTCACCAATATCAGGAGCGCTACCGTAAGGATGCAAGTAATCACAAAGTGGCGATAATTGCCTAGCAAGCTATATGTAAGCCGGCATAGAACAATGCTGAAGAAATAAAATGACACGAAAATCAGTCCGATGATCAAAAACCCAATCAGGCTGTAAACATCCAGTTTTAAAATAAAATTCACATCGAGATTCAGGTGGGAATTAATCACCAATCCTTCTATTAAATAGAGGGATAGTCCGCATACAAGGTATATCAAAGCAATCAGACCAAACCCTATTGCAACAGCTGTCGCTTTGTTTTTTGTCGGTTTTACAGGTATTTGGCGCAAATTATGAAACAAAAAATAACCAAACGCGGTAATCAGCACCAGGTGGAGCAGCAAATCTCCGAGTGAGGGCAGCAACACGGATGCTGCGTAGAGCTCCGGGGCAAACATGTATCCATTATAAAATACACTTGGGATTCCGAGCCAGACGGCCACAACGCGCACAGCGACAAGGCTTGTTAAAAAGCCGGCAATGGCGATGTTTTTTCTGCCTGTTCGAAATGTTTTTGTGAAAAACCGGAACGTGGTATATATAAAGATCAGCCATGCTGCTATTGCGGTAACGAGCGATAATACATACAGTAATTTGACCGGCTGTATAAGTGCTGCTTCACTTTGCACTTCAAGGGAAAACAAGAACTTGCCTTTTGAATCCTCAATCGGGTAGCCAGATTCGGGACGATCGGATATAAAAAAAAGTGATTCCAGCTGGGGAAGGTTGTCGCTAAACCTGTTTTCAAGAAACTCATTTTGATACTTAAACGCGGTTTTAATCAAAAAATACGCAACATGTGTCTGATTATCAATTTCTTGGCTTCGATAGTAGTACCAACCATTTGCTTTTTGCAAGGCACCACTCCTATTGTCAGGTGGGTGGTGGTTTTGGAGAGGAATGGAGTTGTGTGACCAGAATATCGGCTGATCGTTTCTATAAACCTTAAAAATGATCCCTTTGTCGGAGAACATTTTATTGAGTTTTCTGAGATAATCCGGTTCTAAAATGCTTTGACCGTTTGTTGCGACATATTCATCTGCAAATGCGGTCAATTTATTTTCTACAATTCTTTCATTATCAAGGAAGGCTTTTTGAAACCGGTAAGCATATTGGGCGCTGTCTGTTTTTGTCATGCGAACCTGATAGATGACTTCGCTAACCAACAAAACAAGTATGGCGAGAAGGAGGCTGTTTGTAATTTTATTCAGGCTGGACTTTTGCATGGCCATTAATTCTGTGAAATAGGTAGCAAACAAGATGCCATTTTGTGCTAAAATACGAAAAGATGTTGAGAGTTGAAGGTTGAGGGGTTTAGGGTTGAGGGTTTAGGGTTTTTTCCTGAAAACAAAGATCTCACTGCTCCAGGGTGTTTTTCCGAATACAGCTTTGAGGTTAGACCATGAACCAATTAAAAAAGCGTTCACAGGGGCCATCCTGCTCCCTTTATTTTGTTCACTAAGCCACGATACATAATAACTGTCGAAGGGCATCCCTTTTCTTTCGATCAGTTCATAACCGGCAAATTCACAGCATCTTAAAATGGTGTCAGAGGTAAAATGATACAGATGTCGTGGCAAATCCCAACCCGCCCAGTGATGCTTATAATAAACTGCATCGGTGCTTTTTGCCATAGGCACAGCTACTACAAGCAGTCCTTTTGTTTTCAGTTTTGTATGGAAATCATCCAATACAGAAGGAAAATCGTGCAGATGTTCCAGAACATGCCAAAGTGTTATTACATCATAACATTCTGTTTTATTTCCGAACAATTTATCGAGGTTGCTAAATATGTATAAACCTTTTGATTCTGCTTTCTTTCTGGCGGAGGCATCCGGTTCGTATCCTTCAGGTTTAAAACCGTGTTTATGTGCATGATACATAAAGTTGCCAGTACCGCAGCCAAAGTCAAGAAGTTTTGGAGACCGTGCCTTTGTATGCTTTTTTAACAAAGCCGTTTTTCTTCTCACCATGGTTTTTTGAACCCAAAAATAGATTCTTTCCTTTATGGTTTGTTTTCTTTCTGTATGAGAAATATACGCATCAGAGCGATAGTATTTTGCCATCTCGTTTTTCCCGGGCCTGGGATTGGTAAACAGAAAACCGCATGATTTGCATTTTTCTATTTGAAACCTTTTTTTTGATACGAGGGTATCCACAGCCTCTAAAAAAAGTGTGTTATCACCGTCTTTTGTGCTGTTATTCAGCGATTTATGACAGACCGGACATGTGCTTAGCTCTTCCATACTTGTCGTTGTTCCACGTGGAACATTATCTTCCGAGATAAATGAGTAAAACCGAAATATCGGAGGGAGTAATACCACTTATACGACTTGCCTGTCCAATATTTTCAGGCCTGATCCGGCTTAATTTTTCTTGTGCTTCCTTGCTCATCGACTGAAGTTCGGTATAATTAATCTCGTTGGGAATGGTGATGTTTTCAAGCCGGTTTATTTTTTCGGCTATTTCTTTTTCTTTCTCAAGATACCCGGAATATTTCATTTTTACCTCTGCAGATTCCATAGATTCTAGAATTAATGACCTGTCGGTGCTAAGGCTATAGATTGCATTTCTAAGGTCCGAATCGTAATCCAAAAGGGTGCTTAGTTTAACTTGCGGACGTAAAATCAGGTTTCTGTATTTGGTTTTTCTTTCAATTATAGAGGTGTCAACACCTTCAAGGTAAGTGTTAATGGAGCCGGGATCGACACTTGTATTGTTTAGAATGTTTTCGATACCGGCGATTATACCCATCTTGTTATTAAGTCTTTCATACCTTTTATAATCAGCAAGGCCAAGGTCATAACCGATTGGCGTTAACCTTTGGTCTGCATTGTCTTGCCGCAGCAAAATCCTGAACTCAGCCCTGCTTGTAAACATTCTGTAAGGCTCCATCGTACCTTTCGTTACCAAATCATCTATCAGAACACCTATGTATGCTTCAGATCGCTTCAGTATAACAGGAAATTCGTTGTTAATTTTACGATGCGCATTAATTCCGGCGATCAAGCCCTGTGCTGCAGCCTCTTCGTATCCTGTTGTGCCGTTCACTTGTCCGGCAAAAAACAGATTTTGTATAATTTTGCTCTCTAGCGAGAAGCTTAGCTGCTGAGGTGGAAAGTAATCATATTCGATGGCGTATCCTGGTTGTAAGATTCGTGCTCTTTCAAAGCCTGGTATCTCTCTCAATGCTCGAAACTGTATTTCTATAGGCAGACTTGATGAGAAACCGTTGATATAAAGCTCCGGACTATTCCTGCCATCAGGTTCAACAAAAAGCTGGTGTCGGTTTCGTTCTGAAAAACGATCGAGCTTGTCCTCTATTGACGGACAATATCTAGGACCAGTTCCCTCAATCCTTCCTGTAAATAACGGCGATTGCTCAAAGCCTTCCCTTAAGATTTCATGTACCCTTTCGTTCGTATAACATAAGTAGCAATTCATTTGCTCTTTTAAAGGGGGTGTGTCTGTGAATGAAAATTTACCGGGAGGTTCATCTCCGGGTTGCGGAATCATTGAGGTAAAATCAACCGATCGTCTGTCAACCCGTACGGGTGTTCCTGTTTTCAATCGTTCTGATTGTATGCCATGTTTTCGAAGGTCTTGTGTTAAACCACTTGCGTTCTCCTCACCTAACCTGCCACCGCCAAAATTGATCTTTCCAATATGAATCTTGCCATTTAAAAAGGTCCCACTTGTAATGATAACCGAATTTGCGTATATTTTACCCGCTAGCCTGGTGTGTACGCCAATAACTTTTTTATCCTTATATATAAGAGCATCTACGGAGTCTTGCCATAAATGCACATTGGAAATTTCCATCAACAACTCCTGCCACTTCATAGAGAACCGGACACGGTCGCTTTGCGCTCTTGGTGACCACATGGCGGGCCCCTTACTTCTGTTGAGAAGCCTGAATTGAATCATGGTATAATCGGTAACGATTCCGCTTAATCCGCCGATTGCATCTATCTCTCTGATTATCTGCCCTTTAGCCACCCCACCCATGGCCGGATTGCATGACATTCTTGCCAGGGCACCAATATTCAGAGTGATCAAAAGCACTTTCGATCCAAGTTTTGCAGCTGCTGCGGCTGCCTCACAGCCGGCATGCCCCCCCCCTACTACAA
>SLNX01000208.1 GCA_007132825.1 Bacteroidales bacterium
ATAGGATGGTGCTTCATATGCACGTTCGTAAACTGGAGCACCTCCACCCAGAACCAAAGAGTCGGCAGGAACTTCTGCAACAAGGGATCCATTAAAGTAATATTTCAGTATATCCCCTTCTGTCACCTCTCCGATCTGAACACAATTCAGGTCCCATTTTGCAAAAACAGCTTCAACCTCTTTTTCTCTGCCTTTTTGCACCACAACCAGCATCCGTTCTTGCGATTCACTTAAAAGGATTTCGAAGGGCTGCATATCATCCTGACGCAATGGCACTTTGTCGAGATAGATGATCATGCCATGCTTCCCTTTGGCCGACATTTCGGAGGTTGAACAGGTGATACCGGCAGCACCCATATCCTGCATCCCGATAACGGCTCCGGTTTTGATCACCTCGAGGGTAGCCTCAAGAAGCAGTTTTTCCTGAAAAGGATCTCCCACCTGCACAGCAGGAATTTTTTCAGCAGAGGCTTCAGTAATGTCTTCAGAAGCAAAAGTAGCGCCATGAATACCATCTTTTCCGGTAGAGGAACCCACTATAAAAACAGGATTTCCCTTGCCATAAGAAGTAGCAGAGATGGTGTTGCCTTTTTTGACGATTCCTACAGACATAGCGTTAACCAACGGATTGGTTGAATAACAATCATCAAAGAACACCTCACCACCAACAACAGGAACACCGAAAGCGTTTCCATAATCACCGATGCCTTTCACCACCCCCTTAAGCAACCACTTTGTTCGTTCCAGATCTGGATTTCCAAACCGAAGTGAATTGAGCTGTGCCACCGGTCGTGCTCCCATTGTGAAGATATCCCTGTTGATTCCTCCAACTCCGGTTGCAGCACCCTGATAGGGTTCAAGAGCAGATGGATGGTTATGTGATTCAATTTTGAATGCACAGGCCAACCCGTCACCCAAATCAACGAGGCCGGCATTCTCATCACCAGCTTCTGCCAGGAGATGGTCTCCCTTTCTGGGTAAGGTTTTCAGCCACTTGATCGAATTTTTATAGGAACAGTGTTCAGACCACATAACCGAATAGACACTCAGTTCAGTAAAATTTGGTTCCCTGCCCAGATAGTTTTTGATCATGTCAAATTCTTCGGGAGAAAGGCCCAACTGTTCAGCCATCTCAAGTGTTGCGGTTGGGTTGTAAGGTTGATCTTTCATTCGGGTCGCTTTTTTCTTAAATAAAATTTTGCCGTATTTTAAATATATTAGTCCATCAGGCCTGGCCGCCTCTGCCGGGTTCGGCTCAAAGCCTTTTCATGTCGCCATTCGGCTATTTTTTTGTCGTGTCCGGACAAAAGCACTTCTGGTACCCTCCATCCCTGATAATTTGAAGGCCTGGTGTAAACCGGTGGAGACAGCAAGCCATCCTGGTAGGAGTCGGACAAAGCTGATGTTTCATCACCAAGCACACCGGGGATCAAGCGGATGATGGCATCTGTAAGCATTGCCGCCGGCAGTTCACCTCCGGAAAGTACATAATTCCCCACCGACAGCTCCATTGTAATGAGGTGTTCCCGGATCCGCTCATCAATTCCTTTGTAGTGTCCGCAAAGGATTATCAAATTCTTATGAACAGATAGTTTGTTAACCAAAGGCTGATCAAGCAAGTCACCATCCGGAGTCATAAAGATCACCTCATCATAGGGCCTTTCAGAAGTAAGCTTTTCAATGCAACGTGCTATGGGTTCAATCATCATCACCATGCCGGCACCACCGCCAAAAGGATAGTCATCAACCCTTCTATGCTTGTCAGTCGCATAATCCCTTATGTTATGCAGGTAAATTTCCGCCAGTCCTTTATCCAATGCCCTTTTTACAATAGAATGGGAGAAAGGGCCGGAAAACATTTCGGGAAAGATGGTCAGGATGTCGATGCGCATGGTTAGTTTATTTTTTACAAAAGTAATCGTTTTCCGTTATCCAAACCTTTCAAAAACGCCAAGTCCAAAGAGAGCAAAATCATATTTTACAGGATCTTCGGGGTCCAGAATGCGTAGTTTTTCATCGAGTTCATTCACTGCTTTGCTGTCACTCTGTTTTCGGGTTAACAATCCGAGCTTTCGTGCGACATTTCCTGAGTGGAGGTCAAGCGGACAGGACAAAACCGACGGGGATATTGATTTCCATAAGCCAAAATCAACCCCTTTATTGTCATTACGAACCATCCACCTGAGAAACATGTTGATACGCTTGGCAGCAGAACCTTTTGAAGGGTTCGCCACATGTTTCATGCTCCTTCTCTCGTGCGGAAAGGAAGCGAAGAGATCATGCAAATGCTGAATGGCCGGAAAAACGGAATTGTCTTCAATCCATTTTGAAAACAGTGCTTCCATCCCTCCGTGATTACGGTAAACAGATTGCAAAGCCTGAATAAAAAAAATGGCATCCTGTCCGTTGAATGTTCTGTGTGTAAACTTTTGCAAAACTTTCAGGTCAGATTCCTGATGGTTTAAAACAAAATCATATGGCCTTTCATCCAATAGCGAAATTAGGTGAATCGCTTTTTTTATTGTGGTTATGCGCTGTCCCCAGGCAAATGTAGCAGCAAGAAAACCGGCTATCTCAATATCCTCTTTTGCAGAAAACCGGTGGGGGACAGAAATTGGATCGCAATCAATAAAATCGGGGTTGTTGTATTGCAAAACCTTCTCATCAAGAAAATCTTTTATATCAGTCAGAAAAGAATCCTTTTTATCTTTCAAACCCGTTGATTTTTTATAGTTTTGTTACTGATAATCCATTATATCATGAGCGAAAAGCATATTCAGTATATCCGGGAAGCGATCGAAATGGCTGCAAAAAACGCCGGAAGTGGCATTGGCGGTCCATTTGGTGCCATCATCGTAAAGGATGGCGAAGTAATAGGTAAAGGCGTTAATCGTGTGACCTCAACAAATGATCCTACTGCCCACGCAGAGGTTGTTGCCATTCGTGATGCCTGCCGCAACATGAATCATTTCAAACTGGAGGGGGCTGTAATATATGCGAGTTGCGAGCCCTGTCCGATGTGCCTGAGTGCCATTTACTGGGCACGCATCAGTGCCATCTATTTTGCAGCCGACAACACCGATGCTTCAAAAGCAGGATTTGATGACTCTTTTATTTACAAAGAGATACCTTTGCCGCTTGAAAAAAGGAGCATACCCATCAAAAAAATTGAATCGGATACGGCCAGCAAGCCTTTTGATGCATGGATCGAAATGGAGCAAAGAATTGATTACTGACTCCCTTTAACCAAGTTCCAGTTTACCGCGTTCAAATCCCTTTTCGTACCATTTGATCTCCACTTCAAGTGTGTGCTGCTTCCCTTTGGCCTGTTTCTCTTTTACGTCCACCTCAACTTCCAACATCAGGTCATCCGGCAATTCCAGTGCTACATCTTCACTGCCGGCTTTCAGCGTAACTTTTCCCTGATCAATTTTTTCAGCCAATTGCTTCATAAATGCCGCTATCTCGGAACGGGCTTTCAACTCTTTTGTTTTGAAAAGAATATTTGACTTTCCCATAGTTATGCTATTTAAAAGTTAATACTTGAATCCTGAAATTAACGAACCGGCCTCGCGGAATACCCTCACAAACCTTATGCCAGAAAAGATCTGCCCATCACTTTTGGCATACCGGCAAATGCCTTAAGCTTCTTTGACAGCCGCTTAACCTTTTGATATACCGTTTCCAGGTCAACGGTTAAAAGTTTACGTTGGTCCACCAGCATTTGACCATTTACAATCACCGTTTCAACATCCGAGCCCCTTAAGCTATATGCGATCAGTGAATACACATTGAAATGCGGTATCGCATGCGGACGACCCAGGTCCAGAAGGATGACATCCGCCTTTTTCCCAGGTTCAATGGACCCAATGATATCTCCCATCCCTATGGCACGTGCTCCCATAATGGTACCCATTTCAACCACAGACTGTGCCTTCAGCACTGAAGGGTCTCCGGCACTTAGCTTTTGAGCAAGTGCAGAAGATCGCATCTCATCAAACATATCGAGGTCGTTATTGCTGGCAACGCCATCCGTGCCGATTCCAACACGAAGACCGCGGTCCAGAAATTTTTGGATGGGAGCTACCCCATTCGCCAGCTTCATGTTGCATTGCGGATTGTGTCCGACTGCCACATCCTTTTTTGTAAAAATGTCAATATCCTCATCATCAAGATGCACACAGTGTGCTGCAATGGTTCGGCTGTCTAACACACCCAGATTATCAAGGAATTTTACCGGGCTTACACCATGTTTTTTGATCGACTCTTCAACCTCCCAGCGTGTTTCAGAAAGATGAATATTAAAAATCAGACCATGGTCAACTGCCATCTGTCTGGCCCTGACGATTGAATCCGCTGATGCTGTAAAAGGGGTATGTGCTGAGGCACTTATTCGGATCAGGGGATGATTTTTCCACTTGCGGATAAGATCCAGTGTATGGCTCAATCCAACATCCGGATTAGGACTATTGGGTGCAGGAAAATCTACAACACTTTCTGAAAGCACCGCCCTGATGCCACATGAATCAACAACCTCTGCCATCTGATCAACAAAATAGTAAGTGTCGTTAAAGCAAGTGGTTCCAGAAAGAAGCATTTCAGCAACAGCCAGGTGGGTTCCGGTGCGCACGTTATCAGGGGTGGCAAATTTTGCCTCAACCGGAAAGATATGCTCATAAAGCCACTCCAGCAGCGGTAAATCATCTGCATATCCCCTGTAAATGGTCATAGGTGAATGGGTATGCACATTCACCAGACCGGGCATAACAAGCTTGCCGTTACCATCAATGACCTTTTTTGCCTGATAAGCTGATGAAAGCTGATCCGACTCCCCGACATCAACGATCTGATCATTGCGGATCACAACGGCACCATCCGAAATAACATTGTAATCCTGATCCATGGTAACAACCATGGCATTAAGAATTATTATGTCGGCATTTTTTTCTTTGTCCGAATTCATCGATATCTCAATCAAAATGGAAGGTCATCCTCTTCCGATGGCATGGGTGGTGCTTCAGGAGGAGGGGGAACATCTGAAAACGGAGGCATCTCCTGACCCGCATCGGATTGGGAATTCGAAGCTTTATCCAGTTTCCATGCTTTCACATCAGTATACCACCGTCCGTTAAACTCACGACTTTCAATATTAACCGATGCCGTTACTTTCTCTCCAACTTTCAGATCAAATTGATCGATCTTGTCTCCCCAAACGGCAATACACACCTTGCGTGGGTACATACCCTCGGTTTCAACAATGAATTCCTGCTTACGCCAGGGGCCATTGCGTCCCTCTCCTTTTTGTTCTTCAAGAATATTTAAAATAGTTCCACTTATTTCCATAAAAAAAAATTAAAGCATTAACAGTTCAAAAATCTTATCAAAAAGAAAAATTTGATTGACTCAAAATAATTTTCAAAAATACATCAATTCTGCTTATCCTGCAAACATTGTTTATCAAGGTTTATAGTAATGTCAGGCAAAAAAATATCCTTATTTTTACCAGAAATACTGACATTATAAAAATCAAATCATGAATCGAATTTTCATCATCCTCATTTTATTATTGATTTTGATTCCTTTTCGGATATCAGCACAAACGGAACGAATTGAAGGTTTAAGAGACAATACGCCAAATGTTTTCGCCTTCATCAATGCCGAAATTATTCTATCACCGGGGAACCAGCTCAGGAATGGCATCATGGTGATCCGTGATGGTATCATTGAGGATATTGGACGAAGAGTTGACGTTCCGAAGGACGCATGGGTGTATGACATGGAAGGCAAGGTGATCTATCCTGCTTTCATTGACCTGTATTCCCATTATGGAATGCCAGACAGCATCGTTTTGGATGACCATATTCACTGGAATCCACAAATCAGAAGTCATTTCAATGCTGCAAAGCATTTTTTACCCGATCCTGAAATGGCTGCAAAACTAAGGTCACAGGGTTTTGCCGTTGTGCAAGCGATACCCGGTCAGGGATTGATGAAAGGATCTGCAGCAATTGTTGCACTCGGTCAGGGAACAGCCAATCGTCAGATTATTATCCCAGAGGCTTCTCAGGCGATCTCACTAAACCTCACAGATCGCAGAGGCAGAGACTACCCCACTTCTCAAATGGGGGTGATTGCCTTGCTGCGTCAGAGCTTTTATGATGCACAATGGTATGATGCAGCCCATCTGGCATACAAAACCACACCCGGAATGCCCAGGCCTGAACAAAATCAAGCACTTGAGAGCCTCGCAAAGGCGATGGATTCAGAGCAACCTTTCATCATTTATACCCGTGATGAAAATGATTTTTTTCGTGCCAACCAAATCACCAGGGAGTTTGGTCTCAACACCTGGATATTGGGAAGTGGCAAGGAGTATCGCCGCATAGATGCGGTCAGGGGAACAAATCTGCCGGTCATTCTTCCACTGAATTTTCCCAAGTCGCCTGAAGTGGGCACACCGGAAGAGGCCTTGTCCGTTTCACTGGAAGAGCTCAGGCATTGGTACTTTGCACCCGAAAATCCGCTTGCCCTTTCAAAGGCAAGGATTTCGTTTGCGTTAAGCACCTATGGAAGTGACACCGACTTTTTAAAAAACCTCCGAAAAGCAGTCAATAGAGGTTTGGATGAACAGGAAGCACTTGCGGCGTTAACAACCGTACCTGCCCAAATGCTCCAAATTGACAACAAGTACGGCCGTCTTGAAAAAGGAAAAGCGGCAAATTTCTTTGTTGCTGATGGCGATATTTTTGATTCGCGCACAAAAATTAAGGCTACATGGGTTGATGGTGTCAGGTATGAAGTAAAAAAGAAAGAGGCAGATCCAACCGGTAAATGGATCATCGCCGAACATCCATCTCTTGATGGCACCCTGCTACAAATTCGACGGCAGCAAAACCGTCTGAGCGGCACCATAACCAAAGCAGAGGAAGAGGTTAACCTAAAACAGCTGAAACAAGACAATGACAGATTAACATTTCAGTTTTCCGGGGATTCGTTAGGGTTAAATGGCCTTATCAGGATTTCTGCACATTTGGGACTGAAGGAGATGCTTGGCAGCGGAATGGATGCTTCGGGTGATCATTTTACCTGGATTGCCAGGCAGCTGGACCCCTCAGAAAATGAAAACCAGGAAAAACAGGATGGGCATCAGGCAATGGAACTTCCAACCCGTTTCCCCTCGATGGAATATGGCTTGACGGCACTTCCGGAACAACCTCGCCATATTCACATAAAAAATGCAACCATTTGGACCCAGGGTGAAGCGGGCATCTTAGAGGGTTACGACATGCTGGTTACGCGTGGAATTATAACCCGGATCGGACAAGATCTGGACACACCGCAAGGAGCACACGTTATTGATGCTACCGGCATGCATGCAACACCCGGTTTGATAGACCCACATATACATACAAGCATCGTTGGAGGAGTGAATGAAACGGGCAGTGCGATCACATCGGAAACACGCATCACCGATGTGATGCATGGCGACAATGTATGGATATACAGGCTTCTTGCCGGTGGGATCACCTCCGCTACCCTTTTTCACGGATCGGCGAACCCCATCGGAGGTCAGAATGCCATTATTAAAATGAGGTGGGGCGATTTGCCAGATCACTTGCTGATTGACGACGCAGCACCAGGCCTAAAATTGGCTCTCGGTGAAAACGTAAAGGGGATGGATACACGCTATCCCAATACCCGCCAGGGCACCGAACAGATTATCAAAGATGCTTTTCAGGCCGCCCTGGAGTATGGGAAAGCACTTGAAAAACATGCCGAACAAGGGAAAGGGATGCCTGTAAGACGTGATCTTCAACTGGAAAGCATTCTTGAGGTAATCAGGGGTGAAAGAAGGGCACACGTCCATGCATACCGCCAGGATGAAATGCTGATGATGTTGCGGGTGGCGGAAGATTTTGGTTTCACAATCGGATCGTTTGAACATACCCTAGAAGGATACAAAATTGCCGATGAACTCAGGGACCATGGAGCTGCTGCAGTGGTTTGGACAGACTGGTCTTCCTTCAAGGTGGAAGCACAGGACGGCATCCTGCATAATGCGCGCCTGCTGCATGAGGTTGGCGTTCTTACCTCTCTACACTCCGATAACACTCAGCTTTCTACCCGAATGAACTGGGAAGCCGCGAAAACGGTAAAAACCGGCGTCGATGAGATTACCGCGATGAACTTCATCACACTGCACCCGGCAATCATCATGGGAATAGACCACCGTGTCGGATCACTCGAAACAGGGAAGGATGCAGACTTTGTTTTATGGAACGGTCATCCGCTCTCCAGCTTTTCAATTCCACAGGAAACCTGGGTTGACGGAAGAAAGTATTTCGACCGCGGGGAAGATATCCAACGCCGTAAAGAAGTCAAGGCAGAACGAGCCAGAATCATTGATTACTTATTGCAAAATGATTATTAATTATTAATTATAAATTGTTAATTATAAATTATAAATTATTTATCATAAATTACTAATTATTAATTATTCATTATAAGTTATTTATAATCAACAATTAACCATTAACAATTAAAAACATGTGTTATACAAATAGTATAAAAAGCAGCCTTCTGTTTTTGGTATTTTTCTTCAATTATGCGAACAGCCTTGCGGGCCACACTCCTGCCCCACCTCAGGCAGAGCCAATTGCAATTACCGGGGGGACCATTCACACTGTAACACAAAGTGTGATTGAACAGGGTACTGTCTTGTTTAAGGATGGAATAATCATTGCTGTCGGGACCCAGGTTGATATTCCTGATAATGCACTGATCATTGATGCTACCGGTAAGCATATTTATCCCGGTATGATCCATGGCAGGAGTACAGTTGGGCTGATGGAGGTTGCCCGGATAGGTGTGAGCACCGACCTTGAAGAGATTGGTTTGATCAACCCGAACATCCGTGCCCAGTCTGCCTTTCATCCGGCGAGTGCACACCTGCCTGTTGCTGCGGTTCATGGCGTTACAACAGTTGTTCCCACACCAAGGGGGGGATTGATTGCAGGGATGCCGGCGGCCATGATGACCGACGGCTGGACCTGGGAGGAGATGACAATCAGGGAAGGGCTCGGACTAGCCATTTACTGGCCATCTCATCGAAACAAAAATGAGTATGAAGAACGGGTGAAACAACTTCAGGATGCATTTGACAATGCACGGCGGTACAAAAAGGCCCGAAATGCATTGGAAGCCGGCCAAGCCGGAGCACATCATCCCTTTGACATCCGATGGGAGGCGATGCTACCCGTGCTGAGGCAAGAGATTCCAGTATTCATCACTGTGAATGACCTAAAGCAAATAAAAGCCGCCATTGCCTGGACTGAAAAAGAGGACCTGAAACCCATTCTTGTTGGCGGCAGGGATATCGGGCTTGCTGCTAACCTGATTGCTGCTAAGGGGATTCCGGTTATGCTCAGTGGCGTGATCTCAGGGCCCTCCCGCCAGTGGGAAGGATACGATGAAGGATATAAAACACCACTATATCTATATGAGGCCGGAGTCGACTTTTGCATTGCCGGCGACGCTGGAGCTGCCAGCGCCTATCGATTATCGCACCACGCAGCAGCAGCCGTAGCTTTTGGCCTGCCCGAGAAACAAGGACTGAAGGCTATTACAATTAATGCAGCGCAGATATTGGGAATCGACGATATGCTCGGAAGCATTGAGGTGGGTAAAGACGCCACACTGATTATCTCCAGCGGAAACCTGCTTGAGATCAAATCAGAAACGGTACAAGTCTTCATACGCGGCAGAAAGATTGACATGACTGATAAGCACCTGCACCTCTATGAGCATTACCTGGAAAAACACCGCCAATCGTC
>SLNX01000039.1 GCA_007132825.1 Bacteroidales bacterium
ATTCACGGTATATACAACCCTGAACCGTTCCCCAACCGATGTTTCTGAAGGTCCCGAAACAGTGACTTCAATTTCTTCTGCAAAAAGCATTGCAGGATAAAGCAAAATGAAAGCCAATAAAAAGTGCGGTAGCGATTTCATTTTTCAAGCTTTTGCTGTTTACCATTCTCTTTGCGATCTGACCGGTTCAAGGGTTTCCTCTTCCCGGTTGATCTTTTCCTGTATCCTTTGTTCCTGCTGTCTCAATGCTTCCAGAATGCGTTCTGCATCCTGGGGTGACAATTGGTCAGGACGTTCGGCAAGCTGGTCATCGCCCATGTCCGGTTGCATTTCTGGCGAACCATCCCCATCCTGTTCATCTTCTCCTTCATCATTATCAGGATCTTGATCCTGATCCTGCTGATCGTCCTCGTCATTTTCATCGCCATCCTGCTCTGAAGTGTCTGGTGGTGGATCTTCCAGCAAGTTGAGTGCATAGGCCAAATTGTACCTGGTGTCTTCATCATCGGGTGCCAGTCGCAATGCCTCTTTAAAAGCATCCACACTCTCAGGAATCTGGCCACTGCCCAGCAGGGTGTTGCCGAGGTTATGCCATCCGGCAGCTCGCAATTCATCAGAAGCTGAAGCTTCCTGTGTCAGTTGGTTGAAAATTTCCTGGGCCTCTACCAGGCGTCCCTGCTTATATAAGGCATTGCCAAGATTGTGCCAGGCTTTGGGGTTGTCAGAATTTATTTCCAGTGCCCGGCGATAGCTTTGCTCTGCACCTGTATAATCTCCATCTTCAAAAAGCTTGTTACCCTGCCGCAACAGCTGCAGGTCTTGTCCGCCAAAAGTAAGCGAAGCAAATACCTTTAAGATAAAAATGGTCAAGATGAAAGCTCTGATCATATTATTTTGATGTTTTATTAACCAAAAATGTTGATTTTCGAAAGATATTTGTTTTTTCTTTCCAGGACAACTATCTCAATTGAAAGCAAAATAAGTGCCAGCACAACGAAAACATAATACCTGGTTTCATATTCTGCGAACATAAAAATTTCGAACTCCTCTTGTTCCAACGCCCGGATCTGTTCCAGTATTTCATCAAGTCCCAGATCTGCGCCACCTCCGTGCCGGAAAATGCCTCCCGTAGTCTCAGCTATTTCCCTAAGCATCTGTTCATTATACCTGCTAATCACCGTGTTACCGTCCTGATCGCGCAGATATCCGGTTATTTGTCCGTTTTCCTCAATGGGAATGGGTGCTCCCGTCCGGCTTCCTATGCCTATTGTATGGATGACTATCCCTTTATCTGCAGCCCGCTTAGCGGCTTGCAGCGGCGCGTCTTCATGGCTTTCTCCGTCGCTGATTATGATCATAGCTTTGTTATGGGGTTGATCATCCTGGAATGCAAGCACTGCCCTATCAATGGCAAGCTCTATGGCAGTGCCCTGCACTGCTACGCTGTTTGTGTTGGCTGTTCGTAAAATCATTTTGGCAGCGTTATGATCTGATGTTAGCGGAACCTGTGACTGTGCAGATCCGGCAAACAGAACGATGCCAATTCTGTCTTGCTCCAACCTGTCTATCAGTCTGTTTACTGCCAGCTTGGCTCGCTCAAGGCGGTTTGGACGTACATCCTGAGCAAGCATACTCCGGCTAACATCCAGCGCGACAATGATATCTGCACCTTCCACACGTAGCTCTTCCATCCGGCTACCTGTTTGAGGGTTTACCGAGGCCATGATAATTGACGAAATTGCTGCAACTATCAATAAAAACTTGATATAAGGGCGTTTGTCAGACAATAACGGACTCAATGACCGGATAAGCGTTTCCTGCCCGAACGCTTTCAGGTTACGCTTTCGCAAATACCTGCTGATCAAAAATACAAACACAATTACCGGTATCAGCAAAAACAAATAAAACAACTCCGGATGTTCAAAACGTATCATATTGTCTTATGGTGTTGTTCTTAGCCATGTTTGCCTTAATAATGCTTCCAAACTCACAAAAACCAACGTGAGTATCAGAAGTGGTAAAAATTCGTCCTGATAATGCGTAAACTCAGTTACATCGATTTTGGTTCTTTCAAGTTGATCAATATCTTCATAAACCTGCTCAAGTACATCCAACCGGTCAGCCCAGAAATACTGCCCCCCGGTCATGTCTGCAATTTGTTGCAACAGCGCCTCATCAACAGGGATTTCCACGTCCTGGTACCTGATACCGTATGGTGTTTGAAAAGGGTAGGGGACAGGTCCGCTGCTTCCAACCCCAATGGTATAAACCCTGATGTCATAAAGTGCTGCGATCTCTGCCGCTGTCAATGGATCAATCACACCTCTGTTGTTGATGCCATCGGTAAGCAGAATGATCACACGGCTGATGGCGTCGCTGTCGCGCAACCGGTTAACTGCCGTGGCAAGGCCATCACCTATGGCGGTGCCATCTTCCACCATTCCTGTCCTGACATTTGCAGAAAGCTGTTTCAGCATGGCATGATCCGTGGTTAATGGCACCAGGGTGAAGCTCTGGCCGCTGAAAACAGTCATCCCGATACGGTCGTTTGGTCGCATATCAATGAAGTCGAGCGCTGTCCTTTTTGCAGCTTCCATTCGGTTTGGCCTGAAATCTTCTGCAAGCATCGACCCCGAAATATCCAAAGTGATCATGATGTCGATCCCCTCGATGCTGACGTCCCTGGTGCTTGAGCTGCTTTGAGGCCTCGCCAGCGCAAAAATGAGAAACATCAGCGCAAACATTCGCAACACAAAGGGGAGATGAAGGAAGCGCAAACGAAAACCTTTCCTGACATTCCTTATAAAAGCGGAATGCACAAACCGTATGTCGGGCGAAATATCTCTGTGTTTGCGAATGTACCAGATCACAAACATGGGTATGGTAAGGAGCAACCAGATGAACTCCTGCCGGGCAAATTCTATGTCGGTTAACCAGTTCATTCTTTATCGTTTATAACAACAGCAGTGTTTTTAACAAATACAAGCGCTTTTTCAAGCATTCGTTCATGCTCCTGATGTTCCGGCTTGAACTTTGCAAATTTTACCATGTCGGCAAGTTCAAAGATCCGTTTAAACTCGCTCTGAAGCTCTTTTTCTTCAATATGTTCCGGAAGGTATTGCAGAATTTCGCCCGTTGTCATCTCAAGGGCATCAAGTTTGTATCGTTTGTAAAGATACTTCCTGATAATGGCCGTTAACTCACTGTGAAATGCCTTAATTTCGCCCTTCTGCCACAACTCTTTTCGCCGAAGGGTTTCCAGACTGGAGATGGCTGCTATGTGGGCAGGTACTTCCGGTTTTTCCCATATCGTAGGTTCTTCGGCAGGCTTTTTTCTTTTTTTCAGGAACAGAATGAGCAATAGCACAATGAGCAGAACTCCAACCGTTAAAAGTATGTATGGTAAGAACTCACGAAAGGTCCTCGGAAAACCAAAAAGTGGCTTGATGTCCTTGTAGCCCTCCTGCATGTCAACCTCAACCCCCCTTACTTCGAAAAGCTTTGCCTTGCTCTCAAAGGTGATGGTGTCATTTTCTGTAATAAATATAAACTCAAACGGTGGTATGGGAATATAGCCTTCTTCCCATGCAGTGATTCGGTGTTTTTGTTGCATGGTGATTCTGTCAGCGGCCTGCTCCAGGGTATCTACCAAACCGAAACGAAGTACCTCGATCTTTTGCGCTTCAAGTGTCTCCTTTCCAGGCCAGATCAATAAACCGTAATCAGGTGTTTTTACTGAGATTTCTAAGTCAGCGGGCTGACCAATCAGTATTTCCTGCGGCCTGAGTTGTATGCTGGCTTCAAAGTCCCCGCTTCCCAGCAAGTTCAGCGAGACAGAAGTTAAGACAAACAGAAATAGTGAAACATGTTTTACCATAGAGCGCATATGTGTCTGAACTTGGAGTCAGATATGATTAATGACTTCGTTTTCTGAACAGTTTCATTAATGGTGGAATATAATCTTTATCGGTTGGTATGATAACATGATCTATTCCGGCGCGGGCAAAGGCATCGCGCATGTATTTGTCCTGCTTCTTATTGTATACCTCCATTTGGTCTCTAACTTTTTTGTCAGATGTGTTGATCCAGTATGGTTTTCCGGTTTCGGCATCACGAAGTTTCAATATACCAGCGGGAGGGATATATTTTTCACGTTTGTCATACACCTGGATACAGATCAGATCATGTTTCCTGGCCACAATGTTCATTGCATCTGAATAATTCTCATCTTGATAATCGGATACCAGGAATGCAATTGATCTTTTTTTGATCACATTACGAAAATACTTTAATGCAGCTGAAAGGTCGGTAGCGCGACTCTCCGGTTTGAAGTTGATTAGTTCCCTGATGATCCTTAAAATATGCGCTGTTCCCTTTTTGGGTGGAATGAATTTCTCTATGCGATCGGAGAAGAAAATCACACCAACCTTATCATTGTTGCTTATCGCTGAGAAAGCCAGGACACCAGCAATTTCGGTAATTATCTGCTCTTTTATGCGTCCGGTTGCGCCAAAATCGTTAGAACCGCTTACATCGATAAGAAGCATCACTGTCATTTCCCGCTCTTCCTCAAAAACCTTCACATATGGATGGTTAAAACGTGCCGTAACGTTCCAGTCAATATTTCTGATATCATCACCATAATAATATTCTCTGACCTCAGTAAATGCCATACCACGGCCTTTAAAGGCACTATGGTAGTGACCTGAAAACAATTGGCTTGATATGCCCCGTGTCTTGATTTCGATTTTGCGTACTTTTTTAATCAGGTCCGTGGTTTCCATCTCACATTGTAATTGGCATGTTCATAAGATGAAGGTATTTTTCTGCAAAGTATCATAATGGCATTAAGGAACCTCAACAGCGTTCAAAATTTCATTGATGATCTCTTCTGAGGTGATGTTTTCAGCTTCTGCTTCATAGGTGAGGCCTATGCGGTGTCGAAGCACATCGTGGCATATGGCCCGGATGTCTTCAGGAATAACATACCCCCTTTGCAGTATGAATGCATAGGCTTTTGATGCCAAAGCCATATTGATACTGGCCCTTGGCGATCCTCCATAACTGATCAGTGGTTTCAGCCTGCTCAGCTTGTATTCTTCGGGAAACCTGCTTGCAAAAACAATGTCGGTGATGTAATTCTCTATTTTTTCATCAATGTATACATCGCGAACAACTTTACGTGCATTAATTATCTGTGCAGGTTCAATCACCGCAGCAGTGGATGGGAATTGCTGAAGCATATTCTGGCGCAGGATCTCCTTTTCTTCCTCTTTTGTGGGATATCTGATGATCACTTTCATCATGAAACGGTCAACCTGGGCTTCCGGCAAAGGATAGGTACCCTCTTGTTCCAAAGGGTTCTCTGTGGCAAGCACCAAAAAAGGTTCATCCAGTATGAATGAGTGATCCCCGATGGTAACCTGGCGCTCCTGCATCGCTTCAAGCAGTGCACTCTGAACCTTCGCAGGTGCACGGTTTATCTCGTCAGCAAGAATAAAGTTTGCAAATACAGGCCCTTTGCGAACCAGGAATTCTTCTGTTTTCTGACTGTAAATCATGGTTCCGATAAGATCGGCCGGAAGAAGGTCTGGCGTGAACTGGATGCGACTGAAACGGGCTTTTATTGCCTGTGCCAGTGATTTTATCGCCAGTGTTTTAGCAAGCCCAGGCACACCCTCAAGCAGAATATGGCCGTTCGCCAGCAAACCAACCAGCAGCCTGTCAACCATGCCTTTCTGTCCAACAATCACTTTTTGCATCTCTTCAGTAAGTTGGGTTACAAAGATGCTCTCCTTTTGAATGCGTTCATTCAACTCCTTGATGTCCATGTTTGTCGTTTTAAAAAGGATTTAAGATTTTGTAGGGCAAAAATAGAATCTGTAAAGACATACAGCCCGATTTTGTAGTTAAAAAATGTTAAAGTATTGATTTTTAGCAGTATCGATGGAACTGGGAACTGAGAGCTGAGAACCAATCAACCAATAAGCTTCTGGAACTTTGCTGTTTCTTTTAAAAAATTATTAAAAAACATTTGGTAATTTAAAAAAGTGTATTACATTTGCAGTGTATTAGAAATGTAGAACACTAAAACATGTTATTTATGGTTGACATTAAAGAATTGCGTTTTGGTTATACAAAGAAAAGGACTTTGTTTGACCATTTGGATCTGGACCTGAAGCCTGGCAACGTTTATGGATTGTTGGGCAAGAACGGTGCAGGTAAGACCACTTTGCTGAAAATCATCAGCGGACTGGTATTTTCGGATAAAGGGAAATGCCTTGTGCACGGATACCATGCTAAGGATCGAGTTCCGGAATGTTTGGAGGACATTTGTTTTATTCCCGAGGAATACCATTTACCTTCCATACGGATTGATCGTTTTGTAATGCTTCACGGCCCTTTTTACAAACGATTTGATCACAGTAAGCTTGACTGGTTATTGAAAGAGTTTCAGTTGGAACCGCAACAGAAGTTGCACCAGCTGTCTTATGGTCAGCGAAAGAAGTTTTTGCTCGCTTTTGGCTTAGCCACCTCTGCAAGGTTGTTATTAATGGATGAACCGACCAATGGGCTCGACATCCCTTCAAAAAGCCAGTTCAGAAAAGTAATTGCCGCTTCGGTTAATGAAGATCAATGTGTTGTGATCTCTACACACCAGGTGCGTGACCTTCAAAACCTGATTGATCCGATTATCATTATTGATGAAGGAAAGATCATCTTCAACCAGAGCATTGAACGCATTGCCTCCGTGCTGCATTTTGATACCCTGATTGATTTAAAGGAAAACATGCAACCATTATATTACGAAGAGGGCATAGGTGGATTTGCGGTCATCACACCGAATCGGGATGAAAAAGATAGCCGGATTGATATCGAGCTTTTATTTAACGGTGTGGTAGCTAATGCGAAAGGTTTTAATAACGAATTTTAAAAGTGATTCTTATGGAAAAGAGTAATATTTTCAATTTAAATCGGATGTATCTGCTCACACGACGACATCTTTTTTCTAATCTTACCGGATGGCTGATCGCTTTTGGCGCCCTGTCAGGTGTTTTGCTTGTCATTTCCCTGCTTGTTGCCAATTTCCAGCCCGGTAGTCTTGCCATGCTAACGCCTGCCTATTTAACCATTATGTTTATTGGTGGTTACATTTTCACCGGCAGCATATTCGGAGAACTGAATGAACCCAGGAAAGCAACTCATTACCTGACACTGCCCGTGTCTGTTACAGAACGCCTGGCATCTGCCTGGTTGTTGACAGGCATCATGTTTCCCTTATTTGCTTTGTTGATGATTTTCCTGATCATATTCCTGGCGAACCTGGTCATGAACCTAACTTTCGATTTTTCTCCCTTTGCGAATCTTTTCACTGGAAATTATGTCAATGCCTTTAAAACCTATCTGATCACACAGTCGGTTTTCTTGCTGGGAGCGGTCTATTTCCGGAAATATAATTTTCTGAAGACATTGTTGGTGCTTTTCCTGTTTTTTATTGCTTTTTTATTGATTACGGCACTTTTCGGATGGATCTTCCTCTCACATTTGGCTGAAACGATTCAATCGGGGGAAGCGGCCTTAAACATTGACCCGGTTGCCGTTCGCTGGATACCCATGGCAGCAAACTTTTTTTATACCTATTTAATGGTTCCGTTTTTTCTCGTAACAACGTGGTTCTCTTTAAAAGAAAGGCAGGTGTAATTATGGAATTCAATGACAAACAAGCCATATATCTGCAAATTGCAGATTATTTCTGTGAGCGCATTCTTAAAAAGCAATGGAAAGAAGGGGAGAAGGTCCCCTCGATCAGGGACATTGCAGTTCAGCTGGAAGTAAACCCCAATACTGCTTTCAGGACCTATAATTTCCTGCAGGATAAAGGGATTATCTTTAACCGCAGGGGAATCGGTTATTTCGTTGCTGAAAATGGATATGCCAAAACCATGGAGTTTAAAAAAGATACCTTCATTCAGGAGGAGCTTCCGAGGGTATTCCACACCATGGATATGTTAAAAATGAACACCAAAGATTTGGAAAAAGAGTATAATGAGTTTAAAAATTAAACAAAATATTTATGAAAACTGCAAATAAAATTCTTTTAACGGCACTTGGAATACTATTCATTGTGATAATCGCGGTATTTATTACCCTCAGAATAGAATTATCCCGGGAAGCCCATAAAGGCAGCGGTCACATTGTAACCGAAGAAAGATCCCTTGCTGGTTTTACTGAAATTGAAGCTCGTGGCAATCTGATCATTCATATTGAACAATCAGATAACCACAATGTTATGATAGAAGCAGATGATAATTTAATCGAGTTTGTTGAAACCACTGTAAGCAGGGGACGCTTGCGGATTCGGCTAACAGAACCAATACGCAGCAAATCCCACATCAACCTGTATGTCCAACTTCAGGATTTATCCCGTTTGGAAGGTAATGCCGGTAGCCATTTCATTTCTAATGAGGGTCTTCATGGGACAGTTCTGACAAAAGAGCTTGGTTCAGGCGCCCGAAGTGCACTGTATTTGTTTTATGACGAATTGAATGTTATATTAAAATCAGGATCATTTTCCAATCTTTCCGGAAGTACAAACGATTTTTCTGTTGAGGTAACATCCGGAGCAGTTATTGATGCCAGCCGGTTAGAAGCATTAACCTGCAAAGTTATAAGTAAAAGCGGCGCTGAGGCTTTCGTATTTGTCAGCGAAAGTCTAACCGCAAATGCCAGCAGTGGAGGATTAATTAATTATCATGGAAATCCTGCTCATAAGAGCTGGAATACATCAGGCGGTGGCCAGATCATCAAAAAGTAAGCGGGAATAAAAGTTATATAATTAATATTATGTTAAATAGAGTTTTTGAAACAACAGGGGAATCTTTAAAGGACTCCCCTGTTGCTTTAATGAATACAAACTAATGATACTAGTCTTCCTCTTCAGGATCCCCGAAGTATTTTCTGTATAATGGCAGGATCTCCTCAAGTTTATCGTTTTGTTCGGTTCTGGCATAGAGTTCAACGAGTGAGAGAACAACAATTTCCATATTGGGATCATCCATTTCCAGCATTTCTTTTGCTTGCTCTAGAAAAGGCTGAGCCTCCAGCCATGCTTCTTTGAACTCTTTTTCATCTTCCTGGTATCTTGCAAAATCATGGGTTTCTCGCAGCCTATCTTCAGCTGCTTCAAAAATTCTAATTCCACGGTTAAAATATAAGACGCCAAGATTGTAAACTGCATCAAAATAGTCTGGTTTTAATTCTAAGGCGCTTTCATAGGCTTTTATCGCCTCGTCAAATGCAAATGCCCTCTCCTCATCCGTGTAGGTTGTATCTTGAGACATTCTGTCGTAGTTTGCCCCAAAGGCAAAATACAAATGGGGATTCTCAGGGTCTTTTTGTATGGCAAGGTCAAGAATCTCCCTGGCTTGATCAATGTCGCCCGTGAAGATGTGAATATTTGCTTCTGCAAAAATGAGATCCAGTTCATCAGGGTATTTCTCGCGTCCCTCCTGAATAAATTTTGTAGCCGCCAGCGTATCTCCTTGTGCCATGGCAATGTTTGATAACGATGAATAAATGAATGATTCATCATATTGCATGTTCTTTAAATCCAGGTATATTTCTTTCGCACGTTCCAGGTTTCCACCGATCTCAGCTGCAATTCCTGCATAGGAGTAAATTAATGTATCTTTATCGTCGTAGGTTAAGCCAATATTGTAAGATCTTAATAAATAGTCGCTTGCCTTAAGCCATTCTTCATTTTCGTAGGCTTCTGCCCCAACATTGCGAGTCAGATCGGATAAAAATAGCAGCA
>SLNX01000105.1 GCA_007132825.1 Bacteroidales bacterium
ACACGCGTACTGTAGGCACTGAAAAATCCGTATGCAGCACCACCAGAAAGTCCCCAAAGAATACCGTGGATATTTGTATAGTTAAACCCTCCCACATTCCCCTCCATCGCCATTATATAAACAGCAAAAAAACATAATAAAATGCCTGTATTGCGAATAATGACATCTTTATTGAGTGTTTTTGGCTGGTTGAAGATGATCTGGGAAAAAAGTACCGTAAAAACAAGCCAGGTATAATTCAATACCGTCGTTTCGGCAGCGGTGTCAAAACTTTGAAAAAATAGGCCTTGTTGCGTTGAAGCCCCTGGGTAATGTCAGCAAAATTTACTTTTATAAGATCGGTTATAAAGATCATCTCCTCAAGTTTTTCCTTGTACAAACGTGTATCCTTGAGCGACTTTTTCTTGTGGGATAAACCAATTACCTGCGACAAATTCATTTTCAGGCGTACCATGGTATATGTCAGGAAATCCAATGTTCTCTCCTGACTTGCAAAAGAAACCATGTTTGCTGTCAAACTTTCTCAGATGAGCCACCAGAGGTAAAACAATTTTCTGATAAGCATAGTCAACCAACTCCTTACTGAATTCATTAGACCAGCGTTCAAGACGTTTGATACAGTCAGTGCATAAATCCTTGCTTTCCACATCAAGTTTAAAACAAAACTCTATGGTCGAAAGGGTGTTCTTATAGATGGTTATCTTGCATGAACCGGGAACATAATGAACACGCCTTTCACCCTCAAACTCAAAACAGCTTGAATAAAGGTCTCCGGCATGACGTTCTATGATTGTTTCAATCCATGCTCCGGGTAATAGATTAAGGATCATGGGTGAGAACAAACCAACCAGGCTCGAGTCTTTATCAATACTTTCAAACTGCATCTCATTTTCATTTGAAACATTATGAAGGAAGTCGACGCGAATGGGTCGGTTCTTCGTCAGCAACTCCTGATCCGATTTTTTGATCCGTTCCCACATTTTATTATAATCATTCATATGTTGGAGGATATTGCCTTCAATCAAAGCAAAATCGGTTCTGAAGGGAACTTTGAAGTAAAAATAATTGCCGGCCATTTCAAGAGCTTATTAAGGTTTATTATCGATGTTCATTAAACAAAGAAACATAATTTCTGTTAATAATAAAACAAAACATAAGCTTTCCTTCCAGCTTCCGGTTTATGACTGTTTGCATGGCAGGTTTGAGCTTATTGTTTCATGATTCTTAATAAAAATTGGGAAATAATAAAACATCAGGTTAACATATTTTTTCTACTTTTGTGGGTTAAGTAAAAAATGATTATTTTAAACATCCTTTAATGAGTTTTACTACAATGAAGATCAACAACATCACGAAGTACTTTTTTATTTTTTTGATGATTACGGGCATAACCGTTGCCCTTCCTGTCATGGCTCAGGAGCCTGAGGAGAAAGAAGAAGAGGAGGATCCATGGGCAGATGTGGAGTTTCCATTTGATGATGAGACATTGTTAACCTTTTTTGATGCAAATCAGGAGGTCAGTGCTTTAAATCGCCAATCTCAGGAATTGATTCAGGAAACAGTTGAAGGTTTTGGACTGTCGTTCGAACGCTTTCAGCAGATATCCAGGGCTGCGCAAATGGGTGCCTTGCAGGATGGTGCTTTCACATCTGAAGAGATTGAGGCCTTTAATGCCGTTGCCCCCCAGGTTACAAACCTGCAGCGCGAAAACCAAACAATGGTTCAGGCATTGGTCGAGGACTATGATATGTCTATGCATGATTACAGGAACATTTTAATGGAGTTCCGCAGAGATCGTGAATTGCAGCAATATGTTTCGCACCTGGCACGCGAACGTGCCCGCGAAGCAATTCTTGAAGAGCGCAGAAGAGAAGCTGAACGCAAAATGGAAGAGGAGAGACAGCGTCAGGAGGAGGAAGAGAACAACTAATCCTTTCAGCTTATATCTTTTACACCACCTCTGCAACAACAAAGGTACTTCCACCAACAAATATCAGGTCATCGGCATCTGCATCCTTTTTTGCAGCTTCCAATGCTTCCTGAACACTGGTATAGTTATCACCAGAAAGAGAAAAACGGCTGGCCTCAGTGGCCAGTTTTTTTTGATCCAGCCCACGGGGAACATTCGGCCTGCAAAAATAATACCTCGCATCGGATGGCAATAAAGAAAGTACAGAAGAAATATCTTTGTCGTCGACCATGCCAACCACCATGTGCAGCTTTTTATGGGAGGTTTTCTTTATCTGCTTAAGAATGTATTGAATGCCTTCCTGGTTATGGCCGGTATCGCATATCACCAGCGGCTCATCGCCAATTTGTTGCCAACGACCCAGCAATCCTGTGTTTCCAACAACATTGCTTAAGCCCTTCCTGATGTCTTGTTCAGATATATGGATCCCCCTATCCTCTTGAAGCCGGTTTAAGGCAGTCAAAGCGCATAGAAGGTTCTCACCCTGGTAAAAACCATGGAGGTCCAGATAGTAGTCTTCGCTGTTTCCTTCATGCATGGAAACAGTAACTTGCAAAAACTGTTTGCCCTGGTAACTGGTCAGGTCAGTTTTTAAAAGGTGAGATATTTGATCCGCAACAACCATTGGTGCATTAAGATCATCAGAAATTTGCTTAAAAACATCATAAGTTTCCTGTTGATACTTTCCTATCACTACAGGGATGTTTCTTTTGATGATCCCCCCCTTTTCTTTAGCGATCAGAGGGATGGTGTTTCCAAGAAACTGGGTGTGATCCAATCCGATATTTGTTATAACTGCCAATTCGGGAGTAACAATATTTGTGGAGTCAAGCCGACCGCCCATTCCGGTTTCAATTACGGCGATATCTATCGATTCTTTCGCAAAGTAGTCAAATGTCATTGCGATGGCCATTTCGAAAAATGAGGGGTTTAGCTGTTCAAGAAATTTTTTATGGTCTTTGATGAAGTCGACGACATATTTTTCAGGGATGCACTTGCCATTGATTTTTATCCTTTCTCTGAAATCCTTGAGATGTGGAGAGGTTGCCAGGCCTGTTTTATAACCGGCTTGTTGCAGCACTGATGCCAGCATGTGTGCAACCGATCCCTTGCCATTGGTGCCGGCAACATGGATGCTTTTAAAGCTGTTTTCGGGTTGACCAAAGTAGCTGCTCAGCGCCAGGGTGTTATCGAGGTTTGCTTTGTATGCTGCGGGTCCTATGCGTTGATACATGGGAAGCCGGCTGAACATGTAATCGAGGGTCTGCTGGTAGTTCATGCCCGGAGGCCTTAGTTCAGGCGAATGAAGTTATAGGTAATCGTTCCGGTTTGTTCTTCCGGAGCATCTGCTTTCGTGCTAAATCGGGCCCTTCTGGCTGCTTCTTCGGCCTGCCTGTGGAGCGTCCTGTCAGTTGTGGTGGTACCACGGGCTCCTGCTGTTGCCCGGATCACCTGACCCTGTCTGTTCACGGTAATCTGCACGACTACCCTACCTGTTGCAAGCGTTGTATACTCTGGTAGAGGCAAGAAGTTTGCACTTCTGCCGGTCAGGCTAAATTCGATGCCATTACCGGGTCCCGTGCCATTATGCTGATTGGCCGCTATGGCCCCTTCCGGACGTCCCTGGTCGCCGGTTTCAGCTGTTTCACCTTCGTCCTGACGGTCGGTACTTTGTTGGTCGCGACCGGGAAACAACGCGCGGGGATCTACCTGTGGTGCAGGCTCCTCTTCAACCTCTTCAACAACGGTCTCTTCAGGTAAAGGGGTTGGATCATGCCGTTCCGACTCAGGCAGGTCTTCTGAGGTATCCTGATCGGCAACTTCATCAGGGAGTGCTACCGATTCCTGGGTGTCTTGTGTTACGGTACGTTCAGGTTCCTGTGCAGGTGTCGATGGTGGTGATTGTGGAGCGGGTTGCGGTGCTGCAAGCGGTTGTGCATCGCCGGTACCCTCATCCATATAACCCAAAGTAACAAGTACGCCATGCTCTTCGGGCAGCGGAAGGGGTGTAGACAGGCCAAAAAGAAAAAACAAAACGACCAGCAGGGCATGGAATCCAACCGTACCGATCAATGCTTTATTTCTGTCTTTCTTTTGCCAGGTGTCCATAATTATCCTAACGTGGTTGCGTGGCTAAAATCACCTTGTGTTTTACCCTGTATGAGCTGTTGATCCTTTCTACCACATCAATGACATTCACAACATATTGCACCGGAACAGACTGGTCTGAACGCAATACCACCGCACCCTCAGTGTGCCCTTCAAGCGCTAAAAGAAGTCCGGATTGCAATCCGTCCATATCCACCGGATTCTCTTCAAGATACATCTGACGGTCAGCATCTATGTATACGGTAACCGTTTGAGGTGCCATGGTCCTGCTTTCACTTGAAGGCAAAAGCAATTTGATGGCACTGGGTGCAATGAGGGTGGATGTGAGCATAAAAAAAATCAGCAACAAAAACACCAGGTCCGACATGGAGGCCATGGTGAATTGAACGTTGCGTGTATTTCTTGCCTTTATTGCCATAGGTTATGGATTAAGATGCCGGTTCGTGTAATAGGTCCATAAATTCGGTAGCCCTTGCCTCCAACATAAAAACAACTTTCTCAATGCGGGACACAAGGATATTGTAGCAGATATAAGCAATGATACCAACCGTTAAGCCGGTGATGGTAGTGATCATCGCTTCATAAATACCGCCGGCAAGGAGGCTGATATCAATATTCGGACCGGCCATTGACATATTGTAAAATGCGCGTACCATACCGATCACTGTACCAAGAAAACCGAGCATGGGCGCCGCTCCGGCGACCGTAGCCAGAACTGCAATGTTCTTTTCAAGCTTGGCAATTTCAAGCTTACCGACATTCTCAATGGCTGCATTGATGTCTGTGAGCGGTCTGCCAATCCGAACTATTCCCTTCGCAATCATGCGTGCGATGGGTGATTGGTTGTTCCGGCAAAGTGATTTGGCAGAATCAATCCGGCCGTTATGTATGAAGTCCCTGATATTGTTCATGAAATTTGTTTCCTCACTCGAAGCACGACTGATGGCAAAATACCTTTCAATAAAAATATAGATTGCCACAATGGAAAGGATTACCAACGGTATCATCACCAAACCTCCTTTCAGTGCCAAACTCCATATAGAAAGGGTTTCAAACTCCTGGGGAGCAGCCTGAACAAGGGTATCGGTAAGCACTTCCTGCCCTGTTCCCTGAACCTGAAATAACAAAGATGTCAACATTAGCTATGGTTTTTCGAAAATGTGTTTTTAGTAATAACTGATACAACTCCTATTTATTTTATTTTATTGCATACAAAATTAAACAAATCAACCAAACGACTAAACAACTAAACAACTAAACTTTTTTTATTACCTTTACGCCTCTTTTTTCAAGAACCATTAAAATGTAAAAATTATGAAGAAGATAAAAGTAGGAATTAACGGTTTTGGCCGTATTGGAAGGTTAACCCTCAAAGCTGCCTTAGACAAAGAAAACATAGAAATTACAGCTGTAAATGACTTAACAGACAGTAAAACCCTGGCCCATCTTTTAAAATATGACTCTGTGCATGGGAAATTCCCGGGAACAGTCGTTGCAGATGGCAATGATCTTGTTGTTAACGGTGAAAAGATCAGGGTTTACTCCGAAAAAGATCCTGTAAATCTCCCATGGAAAGAATTGGGTATCGATGTTGTTGTGGAAGCAACAGGCGTTTTTCGCGACAGGGAAAAGATCAGCAAACACCTCCAGGCAGGTGCCAATAAAGTTGTGCTTTGTGTGCCTTCAAAAACGGCTGACGATGTTGACGCAACAGTTGTTCTTGGTGTTAATGAGCACGATTTGAAACCGGAACACCAGATTTTCTCAAACGCATCATGTACAACAAACTGCCTTGCACCCGTGGCAAAAGTCCTGAACGACAGCTTCGGCATCAAGCAGGGACTGATGAATACCATCCACAGTTATACCAACGACCAGATCATTTTGGATGCACCCCACAAGGACCTGCGCCGCGCACGTGCCGCCGCCATGTCAATTATCCCCACAACTACCGGCGCGGCAAAAGCCGTAGGACTTGTAATCCCTGAACTCAAAGGAAAAATGGACGGTTTTGCCATGCGCGTGCCCACGCCAGATGGATCAGTTGTTGACTTAACGGTTGAACTGGCAACAGAGGTGAGCAAAGAGGATGTCAACAATGCGCTGAAGCAAGCTGCTGAAGGTCCGATGAAAGGGATTCTGGAGTTTTGTGACGAACCGATCGTATCTGCAGACATTATCGGAAATACGCACTCATCAGTAGTTGACTCACTCTTAACCCAGGTGATCAATGGCAAATTTGTTAAGGTGGTATCGTGGTACGACAATGAGTATGGCTATGCCAGCCGTGTTGTCGACATGATTGAAAAGATCGCGTAACCAGGATTCAAGCCATATCTTTCAGAATGAGGTCGCGGATGCTTGCATCTCCGGCCTCATTTGCTATCTCTTGTCATTACAAAAGAACGTATTAGAACCTAAAACAGGGTATCATTGATCTTTCAACTCTAAATTTTGTTATAACTTTGGAGATTATACATCATATTATCACAAATCGGATATAAATAATCTAATTATAAATCAGAAACAACAAAAAAGGGACGACATGACAAAAAGACTTTTGCTGATCAGTAATTCAACAAACTACGGTGAAGCCTATCTGGACTACACCAAGCCACACATCAAAGAGTTTTTAGGTACTTCTGTGAAAGAGGTACTCTTTATCCCATATGCAGGAGTTAGTATTTCCTATGATGAATACACTGCTAAAGTGGCGGAGGTTTTCCTGAAGCTGGGTTACAACCTGAAGTCAGTACATCATTTCGATGATCCGGTTTCTGCAGTTGAAAAGGCAGAAGCCATTGCCGTTGGCGGTGGAAACACTTTTCATCTGGTACATATGCTGCATGAAACCGGCGTAATGGATGCCATCAGGAAAAAAGCAGAAGCAGGCACACCTTACATGGGCTGGAGTGCGGGCAGCAACGTGGCATGCCCCAGTCTGAAAACCACGAACGACATGCCAATTATCCAGCCTGAAAGCTTCGACACACTCGGATTGGTAAACTTCCAGATAAATCCCCATTACACGGATGCCATCATTCCGAACCATAATGGAGAAACCCGTGAAGACAGGATCCGTGAGTTCCTGGTTGCCAATCCGGAAATGGTGGTCGTTGGGCTGAAAGAGGGTACCATGCTACGGATCGAAGATGATGACATTACCTATATCGGGTCAAAAACCATTAAAGTGTTCCGCAAGGATGTACCTACACTTGAGTTTGACAAAAATGCAAGCCTTGATTTCCTTAAATAATTTTTAAACAGATATCCATGCAAAGATTAATCATTTCGGCTTTGCTGCTACTGATGCTGGCAGCATGCGGAAGTAATAAAAACATGGTCCAGCCTGAAGCAGCAGAAGCTGGCCATATCCGTGAAATGAGGATGGGTTTTCCGGGAACTGGACTGTACTATTCACTGCCTAGAACGGTAATCGCGATTGATGTTGAAGTCAGAAGGTCAGAGTCCATTCCGGGGCCATACGCATCTTTTGCGGAAAGATATCTTGGGCTGCACGATGTGATTCATGAACAAGATGTTAAATATCGGATAACCGGTGTTGAAATCAGCAGCTATGCCGAACCAGATCCGGAGCAGGTCTTTTTTGTGGCTTTGCCCAATCATCGGTCACAAAACTTTTATATTGCCCTCAATGAAGCCGGGATAATCAGCAGCGTTAATATGGAGTATGCGGAAGAATCCATTCAAAAGCAAAAGATCGGAAGTAAGGATATGCATTATTTGTCCGGCGATGTCACCTTTAACTACTTTATCGACACCAACCTGATGGAGCGGATCGACACAATCATCGAACACGTGCAGGAAGATACCATCACCGTGCAGCGTCAAACACTTCGAAGGAGCTGGGTTGAGAAAAGCCAGGAGCTTCGTGCCAGGGAGGTTGCTGATTACATTCTGGAGATCCGCGAAAAGAAGTTTGACCTGATTACGGGCTTCCAGGAGATCACCTATTCCAGGGAAGCGCTGGAATATATGTATACGGAACTAAACAAGCTGGAACAGGATTACCTGAATCTTTTCACTGGGATCACCACAAACGAAACAATACGATACCGGTTCCTTCATACACCCGGTTTTGATGATGAGGACCAAAAACTTTTATTCCGTTTTTCCGCAGAAAGTGGCATTTCGGGTCCAAATGAAGATAAAGGGACACCCGTTTGGTTGCATTACGCGAGGGGTAACACGACAAAGCAGCTGGGAGAGCAGATCAGAGCGAATGCGATGGAAAGCCACCTTACGAGAAAAGGTTTCCACTACCGTATCCCTGAGCATGCCGATCTGAAACTGAAAATCGGAGATTCAACACGGGCAAGTGCCAGGGTTTTGGTAAGCCAGTTTGGCATCGTCACATATCTTCCTGCAACCGACATGGAAATCCGTTTTGATCCGAAAACCGGATCACTGAAGTCGATTGGCATCGAGAAAATTGAAAAAACAGAAGAGTAAAAGAGTCCATATGAAATATTTTATTATAACAGGAGCAAGTAAAGGCCTCGGTGAAGGGATTGCCCTTGAGTTGGTCGATGAAAACCATACCCTTTTATGCATTGCACGCAGCAAAAGTGACAAACTGATGCAACTTGCAGCAGGAAAGGGCTGTAAGGCAGTGTTTTTTCCTTATGACCTTTCTGATTATTCCGGCATTAACAAGCTTATGGATGACGTTTTTAAGCATATTCCGCTTAATCAGGCAGAAGGGGTCTACCTTGTAAACAATGCCGGCACCATCCATCCGGTCAGCCGCGTTGAGGATTATGATCCTGATGATGTTAAAACGCACCTGCATCTGAACCTTCTTGTGCCGATGTTGCTTTCTGCAAGCTTTATTAAGAAATCAAAGGGTGAATCCTGTACCAAAAGGATTCTTAATATCTCTTCCGGTGCTGCACAGAACCCATACTACGGATGGGGGTGCTACTGCACCGGGAAAGCTGGTCTGGACATGTTCGGTCTTTGCATCTCGGAGGAACAAAAAGGGGAAACACATCCGGTTGAAACCATGGGAGTGGCTCCGGGTATTATTGACACCGACATGCAAACTGCCATACGCAGTACCGACGACCGCTCGTTCATACACCGGTCAAAATTTATTGAACTTAAGGAAAGCGGTCAGCTGATAGCCCCGGCCGTCGCAGGCAAAAAGCTGGCAAAACTGCTGTTGTCAGACGAATTCAAAGATGGAGCAGTAACAGATATCAGAGATACTTATTAAGATGGACAAATTAGACCTCCACGAATTTGAATCTCAGTTGCATATGCGCAACCTGCAACTGGAAGATTTCGAACAGCTTATCTCCATGCAGAAAATTTGCTTTCCCGGTATGGAGGTGTGGTCACGGGAAAATGTGATCAATCAGCTCAAGCATTTTCCGGAAGGACAAATTGTGATTGTAATTGACGGCCGTCTGGTTGCCTCCTGTGGAAGCCTGATCATCGACTCGGACGATTTTGACATGAACATGTCTTGGGATGAGAT
>SLNX01000121.1 GCA_007132825.1 Bacteroidales bacterium
GTTGCGCACATCAATGATAAGGCCCTTTAATTGGTCCGGATTGTTTAAGATCTGTAAGAGGTTATCCAGGTTTCCATCGCTAACGGGACTGCCGAAACTGCCATAGTATACGTAGAGAATGTTGTCATCATTTCCAACAGGAGCGACAATGAACGGACCAATGTAACGTTGTCTCCCACGGAGATACTCCCGCTCAATGATCGAGAAATAGAAGTTTTCCGGACTGTTAAGGTACCATTCCCAGTAACGGGAGCGGTCGAACGAACTTAGCAGATTTACATGACCGTCGCGAAGCTCATAAAGCATCTCTGCGCACAGATCAAAGAGTTCGACGGGTGTCATATCCGGTGAAATCTGCGGCCGGAAATGATCATAAACGGCATCCCAGTCTATCCCCTTCTCTTCAAAAAACGAGTAATGGTGGTCTGTAAAAGTCCATATCTCATCAAAAACCGTTACAGGATCCTGGCCGGGATCATCATCCATAAAAATCTTCTCACAAGAAACAGACAATATAAATAAGCTACCGGATAGTAAAACAATCTGAAAATATGACTTCATAATCAAACCTTTTTAATTCATCAAAAACAAAAGTTCAAGAACCAATTGATGGCTGGTGTTATAGAGACTGAGACCATGGTCGCCCCTGATATGAGAATAATCCCAAACGTAACCGATGCGCAGTCGATTCGGATTATTCATGCGGCCCAGCTGTCTGTTGTAATGGATCCCGGTGACTATATGTCTGTAATTGCCGGGATGTAACCACAAATCAACATTGTTTGTCAACACCTCACCTCCAGAAGATCCAAGCTGGTAAGATGCACCATACTCCGGAATCCTGATTCCGTATCCAAAAATGCCAAATGCCAATGAAAAATCGAAGTTAAATCCCCTGTCAAAAAGATAAACTGTGTGTGTAACATCAAGCCGGGGCTTTAAATTAGTAATCAGATCAGCATAAAGAAAAGAATTGCTTAATACGGGTGCAATCCGTAAATTTGCATAAGTATCAATTTGGCCACCAACGTAATAATCAGCAAGGCTTCGAATATTCAATTTGCGCAAATGGGAATAGTGGATTTCAATAAAAGGATTATTAACCGTAGTACCTGCATGCTGCGGATTTAACAGCTGAAACCCGATACCGGCAAAATTTAATTCAGTTCTGTAGCGCGCATTTTCAGCATACCTGCTGAACGATAAGACCACACCGGGACCGACATAATGCAGGTTAGACATGCGTTGATCGAGCAAACGGGCATAGGTAAAACCCTGACCAATTTTGAAGAAAACATCATTAGCCGGCATATCGGCTATGTGCGTCGGACGAAGATGCCCCTGATCCCTTTGCTGATAAAGGTTTAAATGCCCTCCTTCAGCATTATGGATACCAAAAAGGATCAGAAAGAGCAAAAAAAGAAAACGTATTTTCATTATTTTGATGGGATATGTTAGTAACCTGCAAAGATAAACCATCATAATCGATTACCGATTATCGATTACCAATTATCGATTATCGATTATCAGTTATGATTATTAAAAAACAATAAACAATGGGTGACAAAGAATGGCCATACGGGTAAAACGAAAATGAATCATTATTTTTGCAAAGATGAGTCAGGACCACATGAAAAACGATCAGAAGCGCAATATTTACGGCGCAACGCTGGATGAACTGGCAGCCATTGCCGAGAAGCATTCCATTCCATCCTATGCAGCGGGTCAAATTGCCGGGTGGCTCTACAAGCATCACGCGGATGCCTGGGGTCAAATGACCAATCTTTCAAAGCAGGTTAGAAAAATGCTGCAGGACTTTTATACGTTAGATGTGGCAGATCCTGTTGATGTAATTGTTTCCTCGGATGGCACAAAAAAATACCTTTTTAATGTGAATGGGATGGGCAATGTTGAGTCGGCCTACATTCCTGAAGGTGAACGACATACTCTGTGTGTTTCATCCCAGATTGGCTGCAGGATGGGCTGCAATTTTTGCATGACCGGGCGGATGGGATTTCATGGGCAGTTGGGGAGTGGAGATATATTGAATCAAATTCGCAGTATCCCGGAAAGAGATCAGCTCACGAACATTGTATATATGGGAATGGGTGAACCTTTCGACAATACGGATGAGGTGCTCAAAAGTTTAGAGGTGCTGACTTCTGATTGGGGGTTTGGAATGAGTCCGAAAAGGATTACCGTATCCACCATTGGTGTGTTACCCGGGATGAAACGTTTCCTGGAAGAAAGCAGATGCAATCTTGCAGTCAGTCTTCATAGCCCCTTCGAGGAGGAGCGCAGGGCATTGATGCCTATGAATAAAGCTTATCCGCTGAAAGAGGTATTGGATACCATCAGAAGTTTTCCAAAAGGAAAACAACGGCGGATTTCATTTGAATACATTGTTTTTGGGGGATATAACCACTCTGCATCACATGTTAAGGAACTGGCACGGGTATTGCAGGGTATTGCCTGCAGGATCAATCTGATCCGTTTTCACAGCATCCCGGATAGCCACCTTAAGCCCCCGTCGGAAGCTGATTTGAATCAATTTAAGACATTACTGGAAGCTAAAGGATTCATCACCATCATCAGGAAGTCGCGCGGACAGGATATAAATGCAGCTTGCGGAATGCTGGCCAATGAATCGGTTAAAAAATGAACCTATGGCAGTAATTGGAAACATCATAAAAACAACACTTGAGATTGCCGACAAGCTCATCCCTGATAAATCGCCTGTGGAGGCGCAAAAGGCAGTGCTTCGGCATCTGCTTGAAAAGGCAGAAAAAACTGCCTTTGGCCAGCATCATGAATTCAAGGCAATTCTTAAGGAGCAAAACATACAGGCGGCCTTTGCTTCTGCAGTGCCATATCACGATTATGATTTGATGAACAAACGTTGGTGGCAGCAGCAAAGGCTGGAAGGATTAAAGGATCATACCTGGCCAGGGACAACCGGGTATTATGCATTGAGTGCCGGTACAACCGGAAAAAACAGCAAAAGGATACCTGTTACCGAGGAGATGCTAGAAGCGATACGAAAAACAAGCATTTTGCAGGTCCTGAATTCCCCAAACTTCAACTTTCCTGCAGACTTTTTCGAGAAAGAGATCATGATGCTGGGGAGCAGTGCGCGGCTGAAAAGGAACAAAGGGTGGCAAGAGGGTGAAATAAGCGGCATATCAGCATCAAACATTCCACAATGGTTTGAAAGGTTTTATAGACCGGGCAAAAAAATCGCATCCATAACCGACTGGGACAAGCGTGTGGAGGCGATTGCTAAAAATGCAAAAGAATGGGACATCGGGGCCATGGCCGGCATACCATCATGGAATGAACTGATGATAAAACGTTTACTAGAATATCACAAGGTTGAAAACATACATGAAATCTGGCCAAATCTTCATGCTTTTGTTTCGGGAGGCGTGGCTTTTGAACCTTACAGGAAATCGTTTGAAAAGCTCCTCGCCAGACCAATAACAATCATGGACACCTATCTTGCCTCAGAAGGATTTCTTGCCTACCAGGCCAGACCCAACAGGGAGATGGCCATGAAACTGTCGACAAACAGTGGGCTTTATTTCGAATTTGTCCCTTTTACCGAAGACCACATCGATGAGCTTGGCAGTGTTCGACAGGATGCCAAATCCGTTGGACTGGAGGAGGTGAAGGAAGGCACCGATTACGTCATTATCATCAGTACTGTTTCCGGGGCATGGCGATACATCATAGGAGATACGATACGGTTCACGAATAAAGACCGGTCAGAGATCATCATTACAGGGCGTACAAAACATTTCCTGAATGTGGTGGGCTCACAACTTTCCGTCATCCAGATGAACAAGGCGATGAAGGCAATGGAACAACAATTCGGGCTGTCTATTCCTGAGTTTACCGTTGCCGCAGTTAGGGAAAACGACGAATACCTTCATCACTGGTACATAGGATCAGATAAAAAAACCGATACGAAAATATTTGCCCGGGCACTCGACGGGCATCTCCAACAAATGAACAAGGCCTATAAAATGGCACGTTCGAAAGCCCTTAAGGATGTTCGGGTGAGCATTACATCTCCCGGCACATTTCACGCCTGGATCGTAAAAAACAAATCCAAGGGGGGGCAGGTAAAAGTCCCGCGTGTGATGAAAGAGTCAGATTTCCTGAAATGGCAAGCATTTGCACAAAAAAAGTAACCAGAATTAACCACTTATCATTTTTTTTGACCCAATAAGCTTATTTTAAACCATATTTGTTTGTTTTTATGTTGTATATATTTAATTTTACGACGTATTAACAATTATAAACATGGTTTAAGTATGAAAACAGTGATCAGAAAAGATGGCTTATGGGTGCGAAATAAGGAATTGATTCGTTTAATCCCTTTCAGGGATATTTCACACATCCTGCATTGCGATGGACTTACGGAAATACATACCGGTAATGAACTTTTGAAGCGGACTCTTATCCCGCTTGGAGGACTGGAACAGAAGATGCCGGAAACTTTCTTTTTCCGAATACACAGAAACTACATTATAAACAGGCTGCATATCAGGCGGTGTGATCCCGAAAGCCGTTTTGTCGTATTTGCAGGCGGCAGGCAGTTTCCGGTTTCACGCCGTCGCAGAAAAGATTTTCAAAGATTTATTAACCAAAATGTATAATTTAAAATGCATAAAAGTAGACACATTCAGGACAATATTGCAAAGAAACCGGACATTGATTATTTCTTTTTGTTTAAGGGTTTTACCATAATGGTGATGCAAAATGGTTCCAATGAGGTTGTGGACCTGCCATTAAACAGCATTGAACGGTGGTTGAATGATCAGCTGTTTTTCAGAATTCATCGGTCATACCTTGTCAACTTACGCAGCATCAGGGAGCTTAGGATCAGAAACAAGCAGTTGCTAATCCAGATGCGCGGTCATGAATTGCCTGTTGCACGGCGAAAGAAAAAACAGTTACTGGATATGCTGGGGATGGTCAATTGATGGCATTTTCTTTTATTTTTTCCCACTTTTTTGCTTTATCACAAATATTTACATATATTTAGAGTGGGAAAAATGTGTGTCTTAGACATTGTATAAAAAATCCCGGTCTGCGACAACATATGATTCCCCCTGCAAACCATTTTTAGAAATGAATCAAAACAGGAGGAGTGTAATTATGTGTAAAGGTCTACCCCGGTCCAATCGGCAATTATTGCCACTAAAACTATTGTTCATCTGCGTAATATCCTTTATAATCGGTGCATGTGCATCTAAGCGGGATATTCGGGAGCCTGAATCTGAGGTTCAAGCCTATCGTTCAGACCACATTCAGGAGCTCCGGTATTTTGATATCGACGCCCGTGCCGTTGTTGGTGCAGGCGCAACAATTATTGAGCGAAATTTATTACATGCGCTCACCTCACTAAGGCTGATTGCTGCAACACCGGCAACCAGAAGCGGCATTTGGCCTGAGATCAGACCCGCGCTGCAACAACTTTGCAACGTGATTCCGGGTGCAGCATTGTACATACAACCTGATGGCAATTACTACAGTGTGGAACAAGGTTTTACCGGACTAAACCTTTCAGACAGGCCCTACTTTACCCCGTTATTTAGCGGTGAAGAGATTTATGGATCCCTTATATACAGCAGGTCCACAGGAAAAAAATCGTTGCTTATAGCTGTTCCTTCGTTTGAAAACGGGGAAGTGACCGGAGCAGTGGCACTCTCAATTTTTTTGGATGACTTTCAACAGTTGATAACCGATGCCATACAGCTCGAACCGGGTTATCTCTGGTATGCGCTCAATGAAGAGGGAAATACCGTGTTGCATCCGAGGGCGGATTTCGTTTTCCTTAACCCTGCAGAGCAGGGCAGCCCATCTATGATAAGGGCTGTGGAAACAATCACCTCCGGCAAACAGGGTTACACTTCTTATAGCTTTGCTGGAAGGGAAACACATATCTTGTATCAAAAAATTCCCTTCAATAACTGGAGAATGGTGCTGGGCAAGATTGGTGAACCCACCGAAGAGGATTATCTGCCTGAGGCTTATGAGGTGCTGGCAGATATCAAATCCATCATACACAATGAGCTTCAAAAAATGGATAATGATCTCAACAAGATGGTGCAATCCTTCCGGGGAAAAATCCCTGAAAGGCATATTGTCAGAAACAGCTTTCTGGAGTTTTACGAAAACAATCCCTACGTAATTAGCTGTGCATTGATTGACCCAAGCGGCACCATTGTTTATGCTGAGCCTTCTGAATTCCATCCCTCTGAAGGAAAAAGCATCAGCGACCAGGAGAATTTTTTCATGATGCAAAAAAACAGGGCACCCATGCTGAGTAATTCCTTTCTTGCCATTGAAGGATTTGATGCCGTTAGTCTGCAATACCCTATCATTGATTCCAGTGGTGACTTTCACGGATCGGTGAGCATTCTAATCAGGCCCGACATTATGGTTGAAGAGCTTGTTACGCCAATTATTGCAGAAACAGTGTTCGAACCCTGGATTATGGAGCCAGACGGCAGGATCCTCTTTGACAAAGCATTCGGAGGAACAGGGAGGATGCTTTACCTCGATTATCATTATGAAGAGATGAGAACCTTCAGACAACTGGGTGACAATATTGCCTCGAATAAATCGGGGAAAGGAGACTATATCCATCATAGCCCTGAAAGCAATGAGAGTGTCGTTAAACTCGCAGTCTGGGACACCATGGAAATACACAATACACAGTGGCGCATCATTATCTCCTATCCGCCTTATGATTGATTGGATTACAATTGTTGGAAAGGTTTTCTTTAGGTGAATTTAAAAATGAACAGAACTCCTGCAATTGTTTTAATACTGGTTTTTTCTCTGCTGTTAAACACATCCTGTTATCGGATTATGCGCTCTCGCATTGATACAGCAGGAATGAGCAGAATGCGTGTGGGTGCTCCCGGTTTGAGCAATGAGGAATATTCCAGAAGGTTGGCCGCTGACGGTTGGCCGGTTTATTGGCTAAACACGGCAGCTGAAGCAAACTACCTCGATGATGACGAAAAAAACCTGATATTGGCCCATAACCTTGTTAGGCATAATCCGCAAAAATTTGCTGAATTATATGTTACAGAATACATTTCCTGTTTCCGCGGCAATGAATTTCATTATCCTGGTCTGAGACAGATTCTATTGACTCAGGAGGGGAAAAAACCGGCAGTTGAACTATTTTATCAACTTTTGAGAACAGAATCGCTGGGTTTGCTTTATCCTGCCCCCGGCCTGCACCAATCTGCCAGACTATACATGGATTATTTAATTGAAAATGATGCAAGAGGTCACGACGGACTCGGTGGTATCGGCAAGAGGGTCAGTCAGTTCGGCTATTGGAAGATAAAGATTGGAGAAAATATAACCTACGGAAATTTTAGTGCACACGATGCCTTGCTTTTCCTGCTTATCGATGACCACGTAAGAGACAGAAGCCACCGTAAAGTAATATTGCTGCCTGAATTCAGATATGTTGGAGCAGCCAGAGGGAGACATCCCTCCTTCCCCTCAGGAAGCAGCTATGTGATTAATTACGCGGATTTTTTTACAGAGCACCAGTAGAGGGCAGTTATGTTTCTGGCCGACAGGTCAAGTCTTGTTGTGACAGGTCAAGCCCTGTCACCAACCTGCCGTGGCCAATTCTGTCACCTCCCTATTTTGACAGTGCTCGGTTCAGGTTTTTTTGTTTATTTTCACATTTCAAAGAACTCGAGACATAAAACCACTAATCCACTAAACTTCTAAACCTCTAAACCTCTAAACAATTACAAATACATGAAAAAAAAATCGCGTACATTTGTTAAAAAAAACCATGAAAAACATAATCTCATATCAAAGATCATCAATCATTGTTTCACTATTCATTTTGGCTTTAATGATGATGGCAGGTTGCAAAGGGGAACCCAAACCCCACGAAATCTGGAAAACCTATCCTGTATATGCAGGTAACGATTTAGGTGTAAATTATGCACCGGATGAAACATTTGTCCGTATATGGTCACCACCCGCCACGGAGGTGTTGTTTCACCTTTACGATCAAGGTCACGAGGGTCAGCGGATAAAAACTGCTCCCATGCAAAAGGATGTGGACGGAACCTGGGTGCTTCATCTCGAAGGAGACTGGGAAAACCGATATTACACGTTTCAGGCACTGATCAACAATGAGTGGAGCAATGAGGTTCCCGACCCGCAGGCCCGCGCAGTGGGTGTGAACGGAAACCGCGGAATGATCATTGACCTTGAAAAAACCAATCCTGAGGGTTGGGAAAATGACATAAGACCACCTCTGGCAAGCCACGCAGACATCATTATCTGGGAAATCCATATGCGCGACTTCTCAATACACCCAAGCTCCGGCATCAAAAACCGGGGAAAATACCTTGCTTTCACCGAAACCGGATCAAAAAGCCCTGAAGGTTTGCCAACAGGTATCGATCACCTGAAGGAGCTGGGCATCACACACGTGCATCTATTACCTGTCTACGACTTCTACACCATTGATGAAACCCGCCTCGATGAACCTCAGTTCAACTGGGGCTACGATCCCAAAAATTACAATGCACCGCAAGGTTCTTATTCTACAGACCCCTTTGACGGCAGAGTGAGGATCCGCGAATTCAAGAAGATGGTACAGGCATTGCACCAAAATGGCATCCGGGTAATCATGGACGTGGTTTACAACCATATGTATGATGCAGCAGGCTCACCTTTCGAGCAACTTGCACCGGGCTACTTCTTCCGGCTAAACCCCGATGGAACCTACTCCGACGGTGCTGCCTGCGGAAATGAAACAGCATCCGAAAGGGAGATGATGCGGCAGTTCATGATCGAATCTCTGGTTTACTGGGCAGAAGAATACCGCATTGACGGATTCCGGTTCGATTTGATGGGCTTGCACGACATCGAAACCATGAACCTGATACGGAAAGAGATGGACATAGTGAATCCTGATATCTTTCTCTATGGAGAAGGATGGACGGCTGCGGACACACCTTTGCCACCTGAAAAACGGGCAGTGAAGGCGCATGCCCCTCAGCTCGACAGGATCGCCGTATTCAGCGACGATATCCGTGATGGCATCAGAGGACATTGGATGCACAATGATGATCCCGGATTCATGGTGGGCAGGAAAGGCCTGAAAGAAAGCATCAAATTCGGTGTCGTTGCATCAACCGACCATCCACAGATCAACTATGAGCTCGTAAATTACTCCGATGAACCTTATGCGGATAATCCGCTTAAAACCATCACTTATGTGACTTGCCACGACAATCCATGCCTTTGGGATAAAATTGTGTTTACCTGTCCCGACTGCAGCAAACAGGAAAAGCTCGATATCCAGAAACTAGCCAACGCAATCGTACTGACATCGCAAGGGGTGGCATTTTTGCACGCCGGAGAGGAGATTGTACGCACCAAGTTTGGGGAACACAACAGTTACAACCTTCCCGACAGCATCAATCAGCTGGTTTGGAGCAATAAA
>SLNX01000217.1 GCA_007132825.1 Bacteroidales bacterium
CCTGCGTGTTTTTGAAATTTTACTTTTTGGATGTGCCATAGCAATGAAGTGTTATTGTTACTTAATTATCTTTTTTGTTGTCGAATTTGAGAGATTTCAAAACATCCCAGGTTGACGAATCAGCATGATCGGCCAATCCTGATTTGCTGTGCTCTGCACCGAGCTTTCTTACATTTTCAAGCATCTCCTGGTCGCATTCTGACTTCCCTTCTTTATTTATCGGATGCGCACGCTGAATGGGCAACGCCAGATGAAGATATTCAAAGATGTATTGTGAAACATCAAAATGGGTATCCCCGAAAGGGATAATCACAATATCCTCACTCTGCTCCCTGTACTCATCTCCAAACTTTACAATGATCCGTTGTTCCTGATCCACATATTGTTTATACTGATCCAGACAACGGTCGCAATTGAGCATCACCCAACCGGTAAAGGCAAAATCAAATACCAGCATGTTTACATCCTTTTCCAGTGAAAGATCCAGATGAACGTCAGACTCCCCTATCTCCGATTGCTCAAAACAGTCAAAAAAGGGCTGTCTGACTTCAAAGGAAAAATAATGATTCCCTATTGCCAAACCGTTAAAACCAATCTTATATTCGTGCAAAGCATCCAAAAGCAGCTCCCCTTTTTAAAAGTCTGCAAAGATAAAACGAATGTCTGAAATAAAAAAGCTATTTAAAGGCTTTTTCCAGAAGGGCATCTCCTTCCAGTCTAAGACGGTCAAAGTATTCGGGCACAGATTTCCCTGTGAGCCGGTTTACATAAAGCTTTGCCAGGTACTGCGCAAGCATGAACCCCTGGCCTCTCAATCCAAGGAACAGACCCTTTTCCACATCAACAATCATACGCGGTTCAATATAATATCCGGCCCAGAGTGCCTGGAACCCCACTGCCGATATTTCCGGGATCCAGTCAGTAAATATTTCTGAGACGATTTCTGCAAATTCACGGGAATTGATCTTAACGTCCTTATCGGTTTCCAGAGGTTCTACCAATGGTGACGCACAGCCAATTACCTGACCTGTATCTCCGAGTTGCTGGCCATATACTGCTGTAAACCCTTTGTATTGCCGTCTGTCAATAAGCATATCAAGAGGGTTTCCGTTAATGCCAAGCATTGGCAGGCGCCGGGTAATGAAGGCCTGATGCTTTACGGGATACAACCCGGTTTCGATATCAAGCATCTGCGCAAAGCGGGCGCCTTCATCTCCCAGTGCATTGATAAACAAAGGTGTGTGGTATTCAACATATTCTCCATTATCATTGCGTATAATGGCAACATATCGTTCTCCGTTTTTTGAGATCTCAATCAGTTTGGTATTTTCAAGCATCTCACCTCCGGCATTTGTTCCAAGCTTGCGCAATACCTCGATCACTTTGCCGGGGGTTGCCTGCCAGCATTCGCTGGTTTTGAGCGCTGCGAGGTATTTATCGTTGCCGTTATGGAAATAGGGTGATATCTCCGATTTGAAGCGCGCGGGTTCTATCATTCGTGCATTTTGCCACGCCATCGACTCCTCCAAAGCTTTGTACATGGCCTCATCATGCGCAAAAGTCACATAATTGATCAGTCTGAAGTCAATGTTCCCTTTTGTTTGCAGTTCTTCAAACATTTCCAGGTTATGACGGGCAATATCGGTGAGTTCCGGCAAGCTAAATACCGGCCTTCCTCCGGCAATATTTCTCCAGGAGCTGCCAAATCCGGAGTTTATCAGCACAGGGCTGTAACCTTCCTCTGCCAGAAACCGGAACAATGCACTGCCGGCAATGCCGCCACCGGCAATCAATGCTTTGGTTTCAATCACCTTCCGCGTCTGCTGATGCACATTTGTCAGGACTCTGTCCTTCTTTTCTGAAGGGTACATCTCCCCGATGGTGATCTGATTCGACATCGGCGCACGCGGTGTTGATCCTCCAATCAATCTGACACCTTTAGGCCGCAGATTCATCTTCAAACGTTGAATACACCGTTTGCCGCGGCATGGCCCCATGCCAAGGTGGGTGGTATGCTTGATCTCTTCAACCGAAATGAACTTTCGGTCACCAATCACCTCAAGTACATCCTCAAATGCCACATCATCACAATGGCACATGAAAAAGGAATCATCTCGTTGCTCTTTGAATTTGGTTAGATTTAATGGTTCCGGATAATCCCTCTTGATAATAAATCCACGAACCTCAATCTGCTTTTCCCGATCCATTTCCTTTCTTTCCACCCTGGCAATATGGGTAAGATTGGATTTACGAAGCACTTTTTTTATCACCCCTTCGCCAAGTATATTTGAATCGTTGTCAACAAGATAAACCTCCTCCCCTGCTTCCATGTCAAACTCAATCGGCAGAAAATAGCTATTTTTCTTGAGGTTGTAACCAAAAATGGCAAGTCCCGGACACTGATACACGCAATCCATGCAGCCTACACATTTTTCAAAGTCTATCTCCGGCACTGTACTGGTTGATGATTTGGTGATTGCACCATACTTGCACGCAAAGGCACAAGGATTGCAAGCAAATCCGTAAAGACAATCGATCAGCACAAAAGGCTTATCCATCCTTTCGGGCTCAGGCATGAACGGCGCATCAATTACTTTTACTGGATGTTGCTGTGAGTCGATATATTCTTTGGAAACCTGCAGGTAGTCGTCGTAACTGAAACGCTGCTTCATGGAGTCGAGAATTTCGTAAGCTACCTGTTTCCCGCGAAGTACGGCACTGGTACCCTCTCCAATCCGGATGGCATCTCCGGCACCGTGACAGTTGCGGCCAAACATTTCGCGTCCTTTTTCAAGCAGCACATCATCAGGCATCAATCCGGTACAAATATTTATCGCATCAATGCCGTCAATCACTTTTTCGGTCCCCTCAATGGCTTTGAAATCTTTGGCTTCTGCAACAACGGCTCCCGATATTCCATCTCCTTTTTTATTCGGAATGGCTTCAAGGATCATGTGGTTCAGCAACACAGGGATACCAAGCCGTCTGACCCTGTTGGCCTGCACCGGGAATCCCCCTTCGTGAGGCATCGCTTCAAGAATTGCCTTTACACGTGCTCCTGCCTGCGTAAGCTGATAGCTGGTGAGGTAACCAATATTCCCGGCACCAACGGTCAAAATGTTTTTACCAAGCAAGGTAAGCTCCGTGTTCATCATTTTCTGAATCACAGCTGCTGTATATACACCTGGCAGATCATCATTATGAAAAGTAGGGAGAAAAGGCACAGCTCCGGTTGCCACAACAAAGTGATCACAATCTATATAAAAGATCTCATTTGTTTGAAAATTCTTTGCAGCCACACGGTTGCCTTCAAAAATGTCCCAAACAGTGCTATTCAGCATAATTCCGGAATGATCATCACCGGCCAGGATCTTTGAGATTTCAAAACCCCGCATGCCGCCATACAATTTCTCCTTCTCAAAAAAGAAAAACTGGTGGGTCTGCATATTAAACTGGCCACCAATCTCTGCGTTACTATCAACAACAATATTGCCAACTCCGTGACTGTTTAATATCTCCCTGGTCGCAAGTCCGGCCGGCCCGGCCCCCACAATCACCACCTGGGTTTTATAAACTATTATTCCGCTGCTTTTAATGAATTTTGCGGGTTGTGCCACATAATCAGCCGGAATTTCAGCCACATTAGTTATGCCATCAACAGGTGTGATGCAGATACGCTTCACTTCACCATCAACGAGCATCTCACATGCACTGCATTTGCCAATTCCGCATTCGAGGCTTCGGCTTCGGTTTTTCAAACTATGGCTATGAATCGGAAAACCGGCCTGATGCAAAGCCGCAGCAATACTGTATCCTTTCTCTCCATGAACAGACATGCCTTTATATGTAAATACATGCTGCTCTTTTTCTTCAACATTTATAATGGGATGGCGCGATATTTTGCTCATAAAAACTTTGTTTTGTATATTGCAGGAACAAAGTTAAGGATTTAGTTTTTTCAGAACAGCAAAAATATTTTCTTTTATGTGAATTGTTAAAAAATTAACGAACTACTTATTTCACTGTTTAACTGGCGTTTAAACACAAAGACAATCATATTTATAATTGATAATTAATAATTAACAATTAATGAAAAAGTATATCACCATCATTTCGGTATTTGCCTTTATTGGCCTTGCTGCTTTACTTTTCAGGGTTGGATCTCGCAGCATGACACCTGCAAACAGCAACAACGCAGCGGTTGCAGAAAACGTTTTTTATTCCATACCTCAAAACATTGGAGACATGATTGATTTACCTGAAGTTGTTACAGATGGCGACATGAGCCTTGAACGTGCAATCAGTTTGCGACGCTCGATCCGCAGCTATTCGGAAGAGGCATTAACACTGGGAGAGCTGGGGCAGCTATTATGGTCGGCCCAGGGAATTACCGGTGACCGGGGATTCCGGACGGCGCCATCGGCAGGAGCAACTTTTCCGCTGGAAATGTTTGTAGTGGCAAACAACGTGGAAGGGTTAAATACCGGAATCTATCATTATCATCCCAATGAACATCGTATGGAATTGGTCAGGAAGGATGATGTTGCAGAGGCTTTATTCCGTGCCTGCCTTAGTCAGTCTATGATATTGGAAGGTGGAGCGGTACTCGTATTTGCTGCGGTTTATGAACGAACAACAGCCCGTTATGGTGAACGAGGGGAAAGATATATCCTAAATGAGGTTGGACACGCTTCTCAGAATGTTCATCTGCAAGCAGCTGCATTAGACTTGGGCACTGTGGTTATAGGAGCCTATCGTGATGATGAAGTTGAGGATATATTAAACCTTGGAGAGGTATACAGGGTTCTTTATCTGATGCCGGTAGGCAAATTACCTTAAATTAAAACATCAGAAGCGATATGACACCCCGGTTTGCAGGGAAAAACTGTATGGCAGGACAGTACCTGTATTCAGGCCATCTTGTACCATCGGATTCAAAAACAGTTGAGCAGTTGGTTCAAGGTTCAAATACAGCCGGCTACCTATTGGCACCTGCATCGCAAAACCTCCCGTTACAGAAAAGTTAAACTGCCTCAGGCCCTGGGTTTGACCAATCGGGCTCTGAAAAATGCTGCTGCCCATATATACATCCCTATTTAAAAGATAACTTGCGGTCATCCCACCTTTAAGATGCAGATCGACATGATGTCCAATCAGTTTATACCTGAAAACAACGGGAATCTCAAGAAACTGGAAAACTTGCGTTAATCCTTCATCCGTTTTTTTCAGTGCATCCAAAATCTTTGGGTCCAAATATTCATCAGGGTCCAGGACCCTGTGGGAAGACTGGTCAGAGAAATGGTGTGAGTTATCATAAACTGTTACACCACCAAAAGAGGTAACGACGATTTGATTTTGGTTATAAAGGGATTTGTGTTCGGGATGCTGGTAAGCCAAAATGCCCTCAACAAACTGACCCATGTTATTTAAATGCAGGCCCGTCTGGATAGCCCATGTGGATGATAGTGCCAGTGTGGCATTAAGCCCGGCACTGAAGGTATAGATTTGACTTTCAAGAGAATTGAAAGGGATGCTTCGATAACTTCCGGTCGACTGATTCGCGAAAGCGCGGTAATTGTATTGTAATGCAAAATGGGCTCCCAGGTTCAGATTTGAGAAAAACGATTTATTCTCCTCACTTTTTAAATACATTTGAACATCACTTACAGCATTATCGGTCAGGGGCTGAAAATTGCCTGATAAATTATGGCTGTCAGGGCTGGTTAATGACCTTCGAGGCAAAGAATTTGGCACGCCAGGAGGGAAAGACTGTATATTATGAGGCAGGACTGAATTAAAGACAGGAAGGGGTTGCGGCAAATTGGCCTGGTAGTTTCCGATGGCGGCAGGCTGAGAGAGATCAGCCAGTAGCATTTCACTATTAACTGTTTGAGGGATACCGGTTGAAGGAACAGCGTCCATAGATACAGGGGCTGCTTGCTGAACGATAGGGTCATCCTGAAAACTTTGTTCAAACAAGATCATCCACAATGAGAAGGCTGCAACAACAAAAACGGCTATGGCAGCTGCGGCTCGCATCACAACATAGTTCCTGCCGGCCAATGTGCTTTTATCCAACGCATCGGAAATGTCCAACCAGGTCTCAACAGGTGGATTCACCTCAAGCCCTTGCAGCTCTTCTTTAAACCTATTATCTATGTATTGGTTATCCACTTTCACATTGCTTAAATAACCCGTAATAAAACTTCTGACTCTTTATTCAGTTTGTCTTTGAGTATCATCCGCGCCCTTGTCAGGTTAGAGCGTGAGGTTGACTCCGATATTTTCAGAATATCCCCGATCTCTTTATGACTAAATCCCTCCAGAGCATAAAGGTTAAATACCAAACGGTATTGAACTGGCAATTTTTGAACAAGCGCAAGAATATCCTTGGCATGCAATATGTCTGTTGCCTGATGATGATTGTTAATGGAAATCTCTTCATTTGCGATTTCCTCCATCGACAAATGATACATTTTTCCCCTGTACTTTTCTATGGCGGTATTCACCATAATCCTTCTAATCCAGCCCTCCAGGCTCCCCTTCCATTTAAAAGAGGAAAGGTTTTGAAATACTTTAATAAAACCATCCTGCAGAACATCCTGAGCCTCTTCGTAATTGGCAGCATAACGCAGACAGACGCCAAACATTTTTTTGGAATAAAGGGCATACAGGCGATACTGGTCAGTTTTTCGCCCTTGTAAACACCCCTTAATCATTTTTTTAATCTTGTCCACTGCGTATTCTTTGTTTCAAAAATACAAGAATTTTTCTATGCAACCAATATGAAACAAAGATAATTATTCTCAGGATCAAAAATAAACCAAATCACCAGGTCAAAAAGCAAAGAGCGTTTACATTTATTAAAAAAACCCGCCTGAGACAGCCTTTTTCAGGTTTCTCAAACGGGGCTACATCCAATTAGAACGTTTCAGGGAAATGGCCGCGAGGTTAGTTGTTTTGGTCAAAGTTGTTTTGGAACCATTGCCTTGGTCGAGCACTGGCATTTATTTTGCGGCCATTTCCGTATCCCCTGAAACGAATACAAAACCTAAAAAAATGAAACTATATATTTGGAAAAAGGAGAAAATTCCGGAACAAATCCGGGGTGCGTTAATTAACCGGTAATTTGTATTCTGGTATATAAAACAAAGAACGATAGCATTTTTTAACCTTTTCCATATAGCAAGACGGGAAGCGTCATCAGAACGCTGCGCAGGAAGAAGTTTTTTTGTCTATTTTATTGTTTTGATCTGATTTCCAGTTTGAGGTAATCCAGCATTAAGTCCATGTCCATGGACTTAATGCCATGCTTTTCAAGATGTATTCTGTCATCATTAAAAGATGCTTCAAAATCCTTAATACTTTTACAAGACAAGATACTCTTTTTGTAACTCTCAATTGCATTTGCAGCATCCTTTTTGCACCAAAGCACGTGCCCCAGATTCATCAGATCGTAGTGATTGTTCGGATCTTCACTTAAAAGCCGTTCGAGATAATCGCGGGCTACATCGAACTTACCCAGCAAAAATGAGCACCAGGCAAGGGGTCTGCGGATCTTGTGGTTCTCAGGAGCAAGAACCTCCACTTTAAAATAATAATCCAACGCTTCCTGAAAGCTGCCCAGGTGGATCAGACACTGGCCGATACTCGCCTGAACCCGCATGTCTTCAGGATCCAGTTTCTCGGCTTGCTTGTAATATTTTAATGCATCCTCCCACCTGTTTAAATATTTGCAGCAAAAGGCAAGTTTCTTGATGATCCAGAGCCTTTCAGATTCTATGAGGTCTGCCTTTTGATAATAGTTATATGCACTTTCCAGATCTCCAGTTTTTTCATAACAAAAGGCTACTTTTTCAAACAATTCAATATTGCTTTTATCCTTTTCAATGACCGAAAGGAATATTTTCAATGCATCCTGATAAAAACTTTTATCGAACAAAAGTTCAGCAATATTTCTGATGGTCTTCCCATCCTGAACAAGTTCGTTTGTAAAATGGGTTTCATACAGATTCATTTCCATGTTGAAAATATCATCAAACTCCCTACGCCAGGGGTGTAACTTATGAAACCGATATAAATCCTGAAAGTATTGGGTATAGATACTTCTTGACCGAGCCATGGCATTCAGCATGCCTTCATCCTTTTCCAGCTCCGAGATATTCTCCATTTCAGCATTCAGCATATTCATCATCATGGCTTTTTGCTGTTCCGGAACAAGTGCCAGATTCAGGCAAAATGAATATTTATCTGAATTGCACATAAAGTAGGTGGTCTCCAGTTTTTCTATCAGCGGCGACAAATCAGGACCTTCGATCCTGCTGTCTGTTGCCTGCCTGATGCCCGGATGCTCCTTGTAAAATGGCACAAACCAATTGCTGATATCTCTGAAAAAGGGGAAATGTTTAAGCTGTGAGAAAGCACTGATAAAAACATCCATTCCATCCAACTGCATCTCAGTGAGCTCCTGAAGCTTGTTCAGCAGGTCGGGAGCATCCTCAAAAACAGTTTCCCAATCCGGGTTCTTTTCATCCTCAGTAATGTCGGGCAACACATTGTCCAGGTCAAGTTTCTTCTCTATCTTCGGACGCATTTTCATCATTTCCGGAAGGATGTCCTCCTCCCATTTTTTCTTGACTTTCTCTGTTTCTCGTGATTTAGCAAACTGAATGACGATGGCTTCAAGGTGCTGCTCAATATTCGGGACAGAAAACAGCGCTTTTGTGTTTTTCTGAAGCACGGGATACAGCATATACCTGTCGTTATATTTTAGAAAACCTATGAAGATACCAATTAAGGCGCGTTCCCAAACAAATTCCTGTTGTCTTTCAACAAACCGGAACAACAACAAGAACTTATTTACTTCGAAATACCTTAGCAAGCTCAAAGTCAAAGCACTTACAACCAGTGCTTTGTGATGCCAGGGGAGTTTGTCGTTATCGCAAGTTGCCTCAAGCATTTTGTTCTCCTCCTCCCCGTATTTATCGGTAAGCCATATGATATTAAATATTGCAAACAGGGCTTCATTAGCTTTTCCGGAATCAGCATCTCCAACTTTTACCTCTTTTAGCAGGCCTGCGAGCTCATCATTAAAAGTCAGGTTTTCAAGTAGCTGCAG
>SLNX01000234.1 GCA_007132825.1 Bacteroidales bacterium
ATCTGCACATCTTCAGAATCTGATGTCTTTGACATTAAGCTGCAGGCTGGTTTTCCCGTTCCACTCATTCTCTTCGATTTGGTAAGCAATGTCAAAAAACTTATTTGCCTGAATTTTAGCAAGTTGTCTACCCTGCTGAAACGCAATTGCAGGCAGTTCAGCAGATCCTGTTTCGGGCTGGGTGACCTTAAACTTGAGGTGTTTGTTACCTACCACACGTACACTGCCTTGTGTTGAACATTGGCGTGATATAAACACCGGATTTGGATTTCCCGGGCCGAATGGAGCAAATTGCTTCAGGATTCGGAAAAACTTACCTGGAATTTGATGCAGTTTGATCTCCGCATGTATCTCAATCTGTGGCATCAGCATTTCGTCAGTTATGGTTTCTTCAACCACTTGTGCGAATTTTTGGCGAAAGGCCTTTAGATTTTCCGGACGCAGGCTCAGTCCGGCGGCATATTTGTGTCCGCCGAAGTGCTCTAACAGATCGCTGCAGGCATCGATGGCATTGTATACATCAAAGTCTTTTACACTTCTGGCCGATCCTGTGATCAGGCCATTCGACTCGGTCAGTATCACCGTAGGGCGATAATAGGTCTCGATCAACCTTGATGCAACGATGCCGATCACCCCTTTATGCCAGTTCGGATCATACAAAACGGTTGCTTTTGCCGTTTTTATGCCCGGGTCGTTGTCGATTATGGCAAGGGCTTGTCTGGTAATGTCTGTATCCAGACTTCTTCGTTCGGTATTGTTTTCGTTGATGTTGATGCTCAACTCGTGGGTTTCTCCCATCTCTTTGCAGACAAGAAGGTCGACAGCTTTTTTCCCTTTCTGTATTCTTCCTGCGGCATTTATTCGGGGGCCAATCAGAAACATCAGGTCGGAAATACTGATCTCTCTTGTGAATGCTGTGGATGCGTCTGGTAAGGCTTTTCGGAACACGTTGCTGTAGAAAAGGATTGATTCAAAGCCCGCCCGTGGGTTAAAATTAAGCCTTTTGAGTCCATAGTAAGCCAATATCCTGTTTTCACCGGTAATAGGAACTACGTCGGCGGCAATGCTCACAACCACCAGGTCCAGAAACTTCTCGAGTCCTTCGGGGGGGAGTCTCCTTTTTTGGTAGAAAGCCTGTGCCAGCTTAAACCCAAGTCCGCATCCCGAAAGCTCTCTGTATGGGTATGAGCAATCGTTTTGTTTTGGGTCTACTACGGCAAGGGCTGATAGGGGTTCATCACCCGGACGGTGATGATCAATGACAATGAAGTCTATCCCTTTTTCCCTGGCATAATCGATTTGCCGATAGGCTTTGATGCCACAGTCGAGGGAGATGATCAGCTTTACCCCTGTTTCCTTGGCATAATCGATGCTTTGGAAAGAAACGCCATATCCCTCGGTATACCGGTCCGGTATGTAATAATCAATATTCCCGTGAAAATCCTTGAGAAAATCGTATGTAAGCGCAACGGCGGTTGTGCCGTCGACATCATAGTCTCCGTATATAAGAATGCGCTCGCCTCGCTCTACAGCCTGTTCGATACGCTCCACAGCCAGATCCATGTCTTTGAGCAGGAATGGGTCGTGCAGGTTATCCAATGATGGACGGAAAAAATCATGTGCCTCCCGATATGTGTTTATACCACGCTGCGTTAGCAAACGGGCCAGCGTATGGTCTATTTTCAGGCTGGTGGCAAGCTTCTCAACGATGTCTTTTTCTGCTACATCGTTTTGCAGCATCCACCTTTTCTTTAACATTTGTTTTTTCTGTAAAGATATGAAAAATGCGCTTATTTTTCCACCTCTTCTTCGGTAACAATCGTTATTCGGTTGTTTTTTACGTGTACAAGGCCACGTGAGATATTCAGGTACACAATGTTGCGCTCCTGGTCAATAATTTTCATTTTTCCCGGATCAAGGATTGCTGCAATTGGCGCGTGGTTGTGAAGAACCTCAAATAAACCCATTTTTCCGGGCATCTGAACCAGGCTCACTACTCCTCTGTAGAGGATTTCAGATGGTGTGGTCACTTCAAGAAACATGTCTGGTTTCTTTTGCGTTTGTGTCCAGGCTTTTTTGTTTTACATCTTCGATGCTACCTGCAAGGTTAAAGGCAGTTTCCGGATATTGGTCCATCTCTCCGCTTAAAATGAGCGAAAACCCCTTGATGGTATCTTCCAGGGGAACAAAACTTCCTTTAAGGCCTGTATACTGTTCAGCCACATGGAAAGGCTGGCTCAGGAAGCGTTGCACTTTACGTGCGCGCTTTACTAAAGTTTGATCCTCATCTGACAACTCATCGATACCCAGAATGGCGATGATATCCTGTAGCTCCTTATATCGCTGAAGAATCATTTTTACTTGACGTGCAACCATATAGTGCTCCTCACCTACAATCTCAGGTGTTAAAAGTCTGGAGGTTGATTCCAGGGGGTCAACTGATGGGTAGATACCCAGTTCAAAAATTTTTCTGCTAAGTACTGTGGTGGCGTCGAGGTGCGCAAATGTGGTTGCCGGAGCAGGGTCTGTCAGGTCATCGGCAGGTACGTAAATGGCTTGGACGGCAGTGATGGATCCTCGCTTGGTGGAGGTGATCCTTTCCTGCAGCAAGCCCATTTCGGTGGCCAGTGTCGGTTGGTAACCAACTGCAGAAGGCATACGTCCCAACAGCGCAGACACTTCTGAACCTGCCTGGGTAAATCGAAAAATGTTGTCGATGAAAAAAAGGATGTCGTGCCCTTCCGAATCACTGTCACCATCACGAAAATACTCAGCAAGGGCCAGTCCCGACAAAGCTACTCGTGCACGTGCTCCAGGTGGTTCATTCATTTGTCCGAAAACCAAAGTAGCCTGTGATGCAGCCAGGGCCTCCGGATCAACAAGCGACAGGTCCCAGTTCCCTTTCAGCATGGACTCTGTAAACTTTTTGCCGTAATTGATCACTCCCGATTCTATCATTTCACGCAGCAGATCGTTCCCTTCCCGGGTGCGTTCACCCACTCCGGCAAAAACACTCTTCCCTTTGTAGGCTTTGGCAATGTTGTTGATTAGCTCCATGATCAGGATGGTTTTGCCCACCCCCGCACCGCCAAAAAGGCCAATTTTCCCCCCTTTTGGATAGGGTGTCAGTAAATCGACTACCTTGATACCGGTAAGTAACACCTCTTCAGTGGTTTTTAGCTGATCATAGCGGGGTGGGTCAGCATGAATATCGTAACGTTTATCCGTTTCAAGCGGTCCAAGACCGTCAATCGGCTCACCAATTACATTGAAAAGTCTGCCACGCACCGACTCGCCGGCAGGCATGGTGATCGGACCCCCTGTTGTTTTTACTTCCATTCCCCGGGATATGCCATCGGTGGCATCCATTGCGATGGTCCGGATCGTATCTTCCCCAAGATGCTGCTGACATTCCAAAATGATCCGATGTCCGTGATCATTGTATACCTCAAGTGCATCATAAATCTCAGGGAGTGACTTGGTCCCTTCAAAAACAACATCAACAACAGGACCAATGACCTGTGCAACTTTTCCTAGGCTTGTAATTTGCTTTTTCATTTTCTGACTGTCCGGCTCTAAGGCATTTGATGTAAAACGTCAATAAATCTGATAATTGTATCCTTTAACGACGAAATTACGGTTTTTTCGCTGAAAAAAAATAAAACGGATGTTATTGCATTCAGGTTTTTTATCAATTGATGGCAATGTGCAAAACTTTATTATTTTTGTGTAACAAACCAAAAGGACAAAAATATGAACGACGAGCTGGATTTTTTATTTGCCGAGGCAGAGGAAAATATGGGGAAATCCATTGCCCACCTGGAAAGAGAGCTTTTAAAGATCAGGGCAGGTAAAGCAAACCCCCAAATGCTTGATAATGTGAAAGTTGATTATTATGGAGTGCTCACTAAGCTTTCACAGATGTCAAATATCAACACGCCTGACCCGCGGAGTATCATTGTACAGCCGTGGGAGAAAAACATGCTTGAGCCGATCGAAAAAGCCATTATGGCCGCCAACCTTGGCTTCAACCCACAGAACGATGGTACACTGATTCGGATCAATGTGCCGCCATTAACTGAAGAGCGACGGAAGGACCTGGTAAAACGGGTCAAAAGTGAGGCTGAAAACACAAAAGTAGGTATTCGCAACAATCGCCGGGAAGCACTGGAAGCAGGTAAAAAGCTTGAAAAACAGGGTGCACCTGAGGACATGGTAAAGGCTTATGAACACAATATTCAGGAGCTGACCAACGAGTATACTGCGAAAGTGGATAAGATGGTTGAGCAGAAGGAAACGGATATCATGACCATTTGATCTGTTGCAAAAGCCTTTTTGAAAGCCTTGCATCCCTGTCTAGCTGAACTTTCAGCTCAGCCAGCGAGTTAAATCGCATTTCGTCGCGTATGCGATCCAGAAACGCTATCTGAATCTCCTCTCCGTAAATATCTTTATTAAAGGCGAAAAGGTGGGCTTCAATGGTTACGTGATCCATGTCAAGCGTTGGTCGGATGCCAATGTTTACCATGGCATGATACCAGCTTCCATTATGCTTGACACGGGCAATATAAACACCCTGCGCAGGAAGAACAGTTGAAATATCATCTGATTTAAGGTTTGCCGTTGGATATCCCAGCGTGCGGCCCACCTTGTTTCCCTCAACCACTATTCCGCCTAAGGTAAATGCTTCGCCCGTTTGTTCAAGATAACTGAACACATCTCCATTTTCAATCAGCTGCTTTAATTTTCCATCCATAGCGTCAATTCATTTTGAGACGCGAAGTTCATTTGGTCAGTTTTGTTGGTAAAGATAGTAAAAGAATTAACCCCTGTTATTCAAAAAAAAGCCTTAAACTTGCATCATTAAACGATCTGGATATGGCACATTACAAAAGGATTTTATTAAAATTAAGCGGTGAGTCGCTGGCAGGAGGTAACCGGCTGGGCATTGATGCTGGTGCCCTGGAGCATTATGCCCGAGAGATTTGGTCACTCGTTGATCAGGGGGTTGAAACGGCCATCGTTTTGGGCGGCGGTAACATATTCCGCGGCATTCAAGGGATGGAAAAAGGGTTTGACCGTGTTCATGGCGACCAGATGGGGATGCTTGCAACAGTGATCAACTGCATGGCGCTACAATCTGCCCTTGAGGGTATGGGACTGAAGGCTGCTGTCTTGTCTGGAATCCCTGTTGAAACAATATGTGAAAAGGTGAGCAGGAGACGTGCAATGCAGTTGTTGAATGAGGGCTATGTCGTTTTAATAGCCGGTGGAACTGGAAATCCATTTTTTACAACCGACTCGGCTGCTGCTTTGCGTGCATTGGAAATTAAAGCAGAAGTGATTTTGAAGGGCACACGGGTTGATGGTGTATACTCAGCTGATCCAGAAAAGGATCCTGAAGCAAAAAAATATGACGTACTGACTTTTGATGATGCCATCAGGGAAAAGCTTCAGGTAATGGACATGACCGCTTTTACCTTATGCAAAGAAAATGCCCTGCCCATCATCGTATTCAACGTGAATGAGCAGGGCGCTTTATTTGATATTGTCGTAAAGGGTCAGCAGCGCGGAAGCCTGATTAAGCCAGGGAAACACGCTTAAATGCTACTACCGTTAGGTCTTTGTCAGCCTTTTGCAGCATCTGACCAACGGTTGTCTTGCTATCCTTTATGAACTCCTGATTGATCAGGGTGTTTTCCTTAAAGAACTTGTTGAGTTTACCCATGGCAATTTTTTCAAGCAGCTCTTCCGGTTTGCCTTCCTGCTGTGCTTGTTCTTTGCCGATCTGGATCTCTTTCTCAATGATATCTTGCGGAACGTCCTCTTTGCTTAGGGCAACGGGTGCCATGGCAGCGATCTGCATCACCACATCCTTGCCAATGGTGTCGATATCCTGAACGTCTGCTTTGTTAAGGGCGGCGATGGCGGCGATTCTGTTTCCAGGGTGTGTGTAGGCAAACGCTTTAGCGCCGCTTACCACCTCAAAAACGCTGAGGTCCATCTTTTCACCGGTTTTTCCAACCATGTCGGTTACGCTATCTTCCACGGTGCGACCGTTCAGGTCGTGCGACTTCAGACATTCAATTGTTTCACATTCTTTTTTGACGGCCAGGTCCAGAATGGCATTTGCAAAATCGATCACATCCTGGTTTTGAGCCACGAAGTCTGTTTCACAATTGAGCATGATGGCATATGCTTTGTCTTGTGAATCATTGGTTTTGCTGAGGACCACACCTTCGTTGGCTGCTCTTCCTGCCCTGCTGCTTGCAAGCTTTTGCCCTTTTTTGCGGAGGATGTCGGTTGCTTTTCCAAAATCTCCTTCTGCCTCTACCAGTGCTTTTTTACAGTCCATCATCCCTGCGCCTGTCGACTGGCGCAATTTGTTAACGTCAGCTGCGGTTATTTTTGACATTGTTGGTTTTTTTTTGTGATTGAACAAATTGTTTATTATTGCTGTTTGCGCGGGCGTTTACCTCCGGGCCTTTTTGCACCCGGTTTGCCGGTTCTTCCTTCTGATGCTTCATCCTGACCCATTTTGGCTTTTTTGGCCAAACGTGCTTTCTTTTCAGCGAGCTCATCTTCGGTCAGGTCTTCATCGTCGGCCTCATCAATGGCCTGAAGGCGCATTCTTTCCTTTTCCTCTTCCAGCTCCCTTTCCTCTTCCTCTTCTGCCGCTTTGTCCTTAGCAAGTTTGCGTTCTTCAATGCCTTCCTGGATCGCTTGTACCATCAGCTTAACGATGATGTGTATCGACTTGGATGCATCATCATTTGCCGGAATTGGGAAGTCTACGTCCAGTGGACTGGCGTTTGTGTCTACAATTGCGAAAGTAGGTATGTTTAGCTTCTTTGCTTCCGCTACTGCAATGTGCTCCTTGCAGATGTCAACTACAAAAACGGCGGCGGGAAGCCTGTTCAGGTCTGCAATGCTCCCGAGCAGCTTTTCCAGCTTGGCGCGTTCGCGCATTACTTGCAGGCGCTCACGTTTCGACATGTTGTCGAATGTGCCGTCTGTGGCCATTTTGTCGATGGCCCCCATTTTCTTCACCGCTTTGCGTATGGTGGCGAAGTTGGTAAGCATCCCACCGGGCCAGCGTTCGGTTACGTAAGGCATGTTGATAGGCTTGATCAGCTCAGCCACAGTGTCTTTTGCCTGCTTTTTGGTAGCAACAAAAAGGATTTTCTTTCCCGATTTGGCGATCTGCTTCAACGCATTGGCTGCCTCTTCAATCTTGGTGATGGTTTTGTTGAGGTCGATGATATGGATGCCGTTACGCTCCATAAAGATGTACGGTGCCATGTTGGGGTTCCACTTCCGTTTAAGGTGGCCAAAATGTACACCGGCATCCAGTAGTTCGTTATAAGTTGTTCTTGCCATGATGTAAGATAAAATGTTCTGATAAATGGTTTAACGTTTGCTGAACTGGAATTTTTTCCTTGCCTTAGGTTGTCCGGGCTTCTTCCTTTCAACCATCCGTGGGTCACGGCGGAGCAAGCCTTTGGCTTTGAGAGGTGGCCTGTGTTCAGCATCAATTTCTACCAGGGCTTTGGAAATGGCAAGCCTGAGTGCTTCTGCCTGCCCCCTGATGCCGCCTCCATTAAGGTTGACCTTGACATCATACTTCCCCTGGTTGTTGGTGATTTCAAAAGGCTGATTGACCAGATAACGGAGAATGCCGGTAGTGAAGTACTCGTCGTATTGCTTCTTGTTCACTGTAATGCTTCCATTGCCCGGCTTTAAATATACTCTTGCAACAGCAGTCTTCCTTCTGCCTGAGGTGTTGATAACTTCCATGTTATTATTTGATTGAGTTGAGGTTGATTACTTTAGGTGTCTGTGCTTCGTGCGGGTGTGTATCTCCTTCGTAAACCCACAGGTTGCGGAACAGCTGGCTGCCAAGACGGTTTTTGGGCAACATCCCCTTGATGGCCTTTTCAACCATGGCTGTCGGTTTCTTACGCATCATCTCTTTCGCAGAGGTGAAGCGCTGGCCGCCAGGGTAACCCGTGTGGCGCACATATTCTTTCTGATCCCACTTGTTGCCGGTAAGGGTGATCTTCTCGGCATTGATGATAATCACGTTATCACCGCAATCAACATGCGGCGTATAATTGGGCTTCAACTTACCCCTTAGGAGCACCGCCACCTTCGTGGCCAATCGCCCCAATACCTGGTCAGCAGCATCTACAAGCACCCACTCCTTGTTTACAGTGGCCTTGTTTGCCGAGACAGTCTTGTAGCTTAATGTATTCATTTTTGGCTGTATTTGCTGTGTCTCTGTTTTAAATCAGTTTGTTAATGTGCAACACGCCCCTTTTTAGGGGGTGCAAAGATAAAAATTAGTTTCCGATCCAACAAATTTATTAACAACAAATTGTTAATAAATAGCGGACTGTATGCTTTGATAATAAAAACGGGCTCAAAAAACAGGGTGCAAAGATAGAAAAAAGTTTAAAAGAAGGGGCGAAAAATCTTTCGCCCGTA